>NZ_JBRRES010000036.1:0-42153 GCF_056760395.1 Stenotrophomonas sp. STEN009
TTAAAATTTTTTTTTTGGGGGTTAAAATGTTTTGGTTTAGGGGGTATTTGCTGGAAATTGCCCCCGCGGTCATGGCCCTGCGTTACCCGTGGGGTTTCGTACCCGGTTTGGGGGGGGCATTGCCCGGCGGACGCGGTGGCCCGCAAAGCAGAACCCCCGGCCGGGCCGGGGGTTCGAGGTCATACGCTTTACCAGTCGCCGGCGCCCGGCACGTGGTGGTCGCGCGCGCGACGGCGCATCAGCAGGTTCAACCATTCCACCAGCACCGAGAAGCCCATCGCGGCGTAGATGTACGGCTTGGGCACGTGCACGTCGAGGCCGTCCAGGATCAGCACCGCGCCGATCAGCAGGATGAAGGCCAGCGCCAGCATCTTCACCGTCGGGTTGGCGTCGATGAAGCGCCCCAGCGGATTGGCCGCCAGCAGCATGACCAGCACCGACAGCAGGATGGCAGCGACCATCACCGGGATGTGGTCGGCGATGCCGACGGCCGTGATCACCGAGTCCAGCGAGAACACGATATCGATGATGGCGATCTGCAGGATAACCATGCCGAACACGCCCGACGCCTTGCTGGTCGCCGGATTCTCGTCTTCGCCACCGGTGATCAGTTCCTTGATCTCCATGTAACCCTTGATGATCAGGAACAGGCCACCCACGATCAGCACCAGGTCGCGGATCGAGATGCCCATGCCGGCCACGGTGAACAGGTTGGCGGACATGTGGGCCAGGTAGGCCAGCGACACCAGCAGTGCGATACGGGTGATGCAGGCCACGGCGATGCCGAGCTTGCGCGCAAAGGGACGGCGCTCTTCCGGCAGCTTGCTGACCGCGATGGAGATGAACACCAGATTGTCGATGCCGAGCACGATTTCCAGCGCGCTCAGGGTGAACAGGGTCACCCAGGCGTTGGGGTCGGCGAGGAACTCAAAGGACATGGAAACTCTTCAAGGCAGTGGGGGAATGGGGGTTCAGCCGTAGCGGCCGGCCAGTGCATGCGGGACCACGACCAGGGCCCAGCACAGCAGTACGTTCATCATCAGCACGAACACGGCGGCCGAACCCATGTCCTTGGCGCGCCCGGCCAGCTCGTGGATCTCGCTGCCGTAGCGCTCGATCACGGCCTCGATGGCGGAGTTGGCCAGTTCCATCGCCAGCACCAGCAGCATCGAGCCGATCAGCAGCGCGCGCTCCACCGGGGTCTGGCCGAGCCAGATCGCCACCGGGGTCAGCAGGACCAGCAGGTAGACCTCCAGCCGGAACGAGGACTCATGCAGCCAGGCAGCCCGCAGGCCCTGCCAGGACCAGCGCGCGGCCTGGAAGATGCGGCGCGGGCCGCGCGGCATGTGGCCGAACTGGTCAGCCACGGGTGGAGCATCCAGCAACGGGGGCGCGGCGCAGCGACCGCTCAGACGCACGGCAGGGAATCATGGGTGCACAGGGATGGGCAGACAGTCGCCATTTTGCCACAAGGCCGCCGGCCATACTCCGCGCGGCCGGGCCGAATGGCCTGCCGGGGACAAGCGCGGGCCGCGCCCGCCTCCTATGATGGCTCCCTCCTTCCTGCCTGGAGTGCACGATGTCCCACCGCCGTCCCGCTCTGCTGATGCTGGGCCTGCTGACCCTTGCGCCGCTGGCGCTGGCACGCGTTCCCTCGCCGTCGCCCCGCGTTCCCGAGCAGGTCTCCAACGTGGCCTGGGCCGCCGACATGGCCACCTTCGCCGCCGCCGACAAGGTCGCCCCGCCGCCTCGTGGTGGCATCGAGTTCATTGGCAGTTCGTCATTCCGGATGTGGGACAGCCTGGCGGCCGATTTCGCCGGCCAGCCGGTGTTCAACCGGGGCTTCGGCGGCTCGGAAGTCCGGGACAGCACCTGGTATGCCGGACAGATCGTGATCCCGTACGCGCCGTGCAAGGTCTTCCTGTACGCCGGCGACAACGACCTCAACAGCGGCCGCAGCGCCGTGCAGGTGCGCGACGATGTGGTCGCCTTCGTGCAGCGCGTGCATCGCGACCTGCCCAAGACCCGGGTGGAATACGTGTCGATCAAGCCCAGCCCGTCACGGGCGCACCTGCTGCCGGCGATCAACGAGGCCAACACGCTGGTCAAGGCGGCGCTGGCCAGGCTGCCCAACACCGGCTTCACCGACATCTACACGCCGATGCTGGGCGCCGACGGCCAGCCTGATCGCGCGCTGTTCCGTGAGGACATGCTGCACATGACGCCCGCCGGATATGCCATCTGGACCCGCGCGCTGGCACCGAAGGTGACCTGCGACTGAGACACTGCGCACGCCGGGCATGGCCCGGCGCTACCCCCGCCATTCCGCGGAGTGCCCGCTTCTGATCCGGCAAGAGCCCTCTAGCGGAAAATCACGGTGGCTTCGGTTCCCTGCCCGGGTTCACTGGAGAGGCTGACCTTCCAGCCGAAGCGATCGCACAGCCGGCGCACGATCGACAGGCCCAGTCCGGTGCCCTGCGGGCGACTGGGTTCGGCGCGGTAGAACGGCTCGAACGCGCGCGACAGGGCTTCGGCAGACATGCCGATGCCGGTGTCGCGCACCACCACCCGGTCGTCGCGCACATGCACGTCGATGCGGCCTTCGTCGGTATAGCTGCAGGCGTTGCGCACCAGGTTGCTGACCACCACCTGCAGCACCCGCGGCGGCGCATGCAGATTCACCGGTCCGTCGCTGTGCAGGTGCACCACGACCGGGCGCGTACCCAGCAGTTCGTTGGCGTTGTCCACCTCGTGACGGACGATGTCGTTGACATCGAACAGCTCGACCTGCGGCTCGACATCCGCCTCGCGGGCAAGGATCAGGAAGGCGTCGATCACCGCTTCCATGTCACGCCCTGCACGCTGGATGCGCTGCAGGCTGCGGCGCAGGCGCGGCTGCAGGGAATCATCCCCCAGCGCCATGTCGCTGGCCACGCGGATCACCGTCAACGGCGTGCGCAGTTCATGGCTGGCATCGCGGGTGAAGTTGCGTTCGCGGGCGACATGCGCGCTGACCCGGTTGGCCAGCGAATGCAGGGCCGCGGCGAGCTGCCGGGTCTCGCCCTGCATGTCCGCCGGCAGTTTGTTCGGTTCCAGATCGGCTGCCTCGGGGTGACCGGGATCCCAGCGCGACACGCGCCGCGCCAGCCAGTTCACCGGCGATACCAGACGCTTGGACGCGCGATAGGTGATCCAGCTGGCGCCATACACCGCCAGCAGGGTCAGCAGCACCGGCACGATGCCGAACCAGAACGCCAGCATTTCCGCGCGTGAGCGCAGGAATACCAGATACAGGCGGCCGGCCGGCCGCACATCGACCAGGACCAGCTGGTCATCCGCCGGCAGTTCGTGGAAACCGGGCTCCAGGTCGCGCAGGTTGGCCGGCAGCGACAACGCGGACTGGCCGCTTTCCAGCAGGTAGCCGCGGATGTTCTGCGTATTGGGGGGGGGCTGTGCGGGGGACGCGTCGTGCAGCGTCCAGTAATACGCCGCTTCCTCGCGCAGCGCTGCACCGACCAGGCTGTGCTTGATGACCAGCGACACCAGCCATGCGCCCAGCAGGATGCCCAGGCTGGCCAGCACTGCCTGCAGGATGAAGGCGATACGGATCTTGCGCGGCAGGCCGTGCGGCATTGCGGGGTCCCGGTCAGAGCGCTGCGATTATAGGCAGCGCACCGCGCCGTGGTCGTGCAGGGATGATGACCGCCGACACTGCCGGTCGGTCATCCCCTGCCCTGTTGCCCGTCCGCTACCGCACCGGGCCTGCAGCTGCACCGGCACGGTCCCTGCTCAGGCCATCGGCTGGGCGATGTCGGCAATGCGATAGCCGGCGCTCTGCACGGTATGCAGCAGCGGGCGATCGAACGGCTTGTCGATGATCTTGCGCAGGTTGTACAGATGGCTGCGCAGGGTGTCCGAATCCGGCAACCCGTTGCCCCAGATCTCGCGCTCGATTTCCTGGCGGGTGACAACCCGCGGCGATTCGCGCATCAGAATCGTCAACAGGCGCAGGCCGATCGGCGACAGCTGCAGTTCGGTGCCGGCGCGGGTGGCGCGCATGCTGACCGGATCGAGCACCAGGTCGGCGACCTTGAGCACTTCCGAACCCACCTGGCGGCGTTCGCGGCGGATCAGCGCGCGCAGGCGTGCTTCCAGTTCCTGGATCGCGAACGGCTTGGTCAGGTAGTCATCGGCACCGAAACCCAGGCCGGTGAGCTTGTCGTCCAGCGTATCGCGCGCGGTCAGCATCAGCACCGGCGTCGATTTGCGCGCATCGTTGCGCAGCCGCCGGCAGACTTCGATGCCATCCAGCCGCGGCAGCATCAGGTCCAGCACCACCACGTCATAGCTGTTCTCCGCCGCAAGCCGGTAGCCGTCCAGGCCATCCTGTGCATAGTCGACTTCGAAGCCACGACCTTCCAGGTATTCGCCGATCATCTCGGAGATGTTGCGGTTGTCTTCGACCACCAGCACCAAGCCGGAAGTCTCCTTCGTCTGACGCATGTGATTCCCTCTAACTTCAGCTTTGTGAAACATGCCGGATCGACGGTGGAGGCAATGTGAAGTTCCGTCAAGAGGTCCGATCCGCTGCTCAGAGCAGCGGCTTGAGCAGGGGCCAGACGTTGTCGAGCACCTTCGGCTGGGCCTGGGCGGTGGGGTGCAGACCGTCGGCCTGCATCATCCCCGGCTGCAGGGCCACCCCCTCCAGCAGGAACGGCAGCAGCGGCACAGCGTAGCGGTCGGCCAGCGCGCGGTAGGCGGCCGCCAGCCGCTGGCGGTACGCCGGGCCGTAATTCGGTGGCACATCGATGCCCAGCAGCAGCACCTTGGCGCCCGCCTTCTGGCTGGCCTGCACCATCTTTTCCAGATTGCCCTGCACCTGCGCCGGGGTCAGCCCGCGCAGGGCGTCGTTGCCCCCCAGAGCGATCACCACCACGTCCGGCTTCTCCTTCGCCAGCAGGCCCGGCAGCCGGGTCAGGGCGCCGGCGGTGGTCTCGCCGCTCATGCTGGCGTTGACGATCCGCGCCGGCGTTTTCGACTGCTGCCTGACCCGCTGCTGCAGCAGGCTGACCCAGCCGGCATCGGCAGGGATATTGTGGGCAGCACTGAGGCTGTCGCCGAGCACCAGGACGGTACCGGCCGGACCTTTGGCACAGGCCAGCCCGGGCAACAGCAGGAACCCTAGCAACAGCACCATCATCATGCCGGCTCGCCGGCTCCATCCCGTCTTGCGCATTGGAGTCTCCTCATCGACAGCCTGTCCCCCCGCAGCGCGCCCGTCGCCATCGCCGTCGACCAGGTCGGCAAATCCGTGCATGGCCCGGAGGGTGAAGTCCACATACTGGACAACATCACTTTGACGGTCCATGAAGGCACCAGCGTGGCCATCGTCGGCGCCTCCGGCTCCGGCAAGACCACCCTGCTCGGCCTGCTCGCCGGGCTGGACCTGCCCAGCCGCGGTCGCATCGCTCTGGCCGGGCACGACCTGTCCAGCCTGGATGAGGAAGCCCGCGCGCAGCTGCGTGCTCGCGAGGTCGGCTTCGTCTTCCAGAGCTTCCACCTGCTGCCGGCGCTGACCGCCGCCGAGAACGTCGCCCTGCCGCTGGAGCTGGGCGGGCGCGAGGATCGCGCGCGGGTGGACGCCGTGCTGGACCAGGTCGGGCTGGCCCATCGCCCCCGCCATTACCCGCGCCAGCTGTCCGGCGGCGAACAGCAGCGCGTGGCATTGGCGCGTGCCTTCGTCACCCGGCCGCGCATCCTGTTCGCCGACGAGCCGACCGGCTCGCTAGACCAGAGCACCGGCCAGCACATCAGCGACCTGCTGTTCGAGCTCAACGCCGGCAGCGGCACCACGCTGGTGCTGGTCACCCACGATCTGCGCCTGGCCCAGCGCTGCCAGCACATCCACCGCATCGACAACGGCCGCCTGCAGGCGGTCGCGCACGAGGCCCGCGCATGAACCTGCTGCGGCATGCGTGGCGCGCGCTGCGCCGCGAAGCCCTGGCCGGCGACCTGCTGACCGTGTTCGCCGCGCTGGTGCTGGGCGTGGCGGTGATGACCGCGGTCGGCACGCTGGTGAACCGGGTCAACCTGGCACTGACCGGCAGCGCTGCGGAGATGCTCGGCGGCGACCTCGGCGTCGCCGGTCGTGACGACCCGCCGGCCGCCTTCGCCGAAGAGGCCAGGCAGCGGGGACTGGCATCCACCCGCATGGCCAGTTTCGGCACCGTGCTGTTCCAGGGCGATGCCAGCCAGATGGCCAGCATCAAGGCGGTACAGGCCGGCTATCCGCTGCGGGGGACGCTGCGGGTACGCAGCACGCCCGGTGGTGCGCTGATCGACGATGCCGGCATGCCGCCGCAGGGCCAGGCCTATGCCGATCCCCGCCTGCTGCATGCGCTGGGGTTGAAGGCCGGCGATGACCTCGAGTTCGGCGCCGGTACGCTGCGCATCGCCGGCATCATCGAGGCCGAACCGGATGCCGGCGGCGACCTCCTCACGCTGTCGCCGACGTTGCTGGTCAATCGCGCTGATGTCGACGGCACCGGCCTGCTCGGTCCCGGCAGCCGCATCAGCTACCGGCTGATGTTCGCCGGGCCGGCCGACCGGATCGCGGCGTTCCGGCAATGGCTGCAGCCACAGGTGAAGGGCATGCGCCTGCTCAGCGTGGATGACACCCAGCGCGGCGTGCGCCAGGCGTTCGATCTGGCCGGGCGCTTCCTCGGCCTGAGCGCGCTGCTGGCGGTGCTGCTGGCCGGCGTTGCCACCGCGCTGGCCGCCAACCGCTTCGCCCTGCGCCGCATCGACCAGGTGGCGATCCTGCGTTGCCTGGGAGCACGCCAGCGCGACATCCTGCTGGGCCTGGCACTGCAGCTGCTGATGCTGGCCGTTCCGGCCTGCCTGCTCGGCATTGGACTGGGCATGGCCGCGCAGGAAAGCCTGGTACAGGTGCTGGGCAGCCTGATACCGCAGCGCCTGCCGCTGCCACAGGCAACACCGGCGCTGACCGGTGCAGGCATCGGTCTGTTGCTGCTGTTCGGCTTCGGCCTGCCGCCGCTGCTGCGCCTGCGCGGAGTGCCGCCGATGCGCGTACTCAACCGCTCCTTCGCTGCACTGCCGCCCGCCTCGCTGCTGGCCTACGTCGCCGCCCTGCTGGCCAGCCTGGTGCTGGCCGTGCAGGTGACCGGCGACCTGAAGCTGGCCCTGTGGGTGCTGGGTGGCCTGGCCGCTCTCGCCGCAGCGGCGGGCCTGGGCGGCTTTGTGCTGCTGCAGGTGCTGCGCAGCCTGCAGCACCGCCTGCACGGCAACTGGCGGCTGGGATTGGCCGCCCTGACCCGCCGCCGGATGCTGGCGGTGATGCAACTGGTGGGCCTGTCGCTGTCGCTGTGCGCGCTGCTGCTGCTGGCCGTGACCGGGCCGGGGCTGCTGCAGCAGTGGCGCGAGCGCCTGCCGGAGAACACGCCGAACTACTTCCTGATCAACATCCAGCCCGAACAACGCGACGGCGTGCTGGCAGCATTGCGCGCGCTGGGTGCTGCCGATGCCAGCATCGAACCGATGGCCACCGGCCGCCTGATCGCGATCAACGGCAAGCCCCCGGTGCGCGTGGACCAGGCGCAGGACGGCCAGGGGCGGGAAAACGGCCCGCGCGAGGACGACGACGAGAACCGGCCACTGAACTTCAGCTGGCGCAGCACCTTCCCGCCGGCCAATACGCTGCTTGAGGGCCACTTCTGGAAGGCGGACAGCACTGCGCCTGAAGCCTCGGTGGAAACCGGCTGGGCCAAACGCTACGGCGTCTCGACCGGCGACCGTATCGGCATTTCCGTGGGCGAGCAGCAGCGCGAGTTCACCGTGACCAGCGTGCGCAAGGCGGACTGGAACACGTTCCGGCCGAACTTCTTCGTGCTGTTGAATCCGAACGCCGTGGGCGACACCCCGCACAACCTGCTGTCGGCGTTCCACCTGCCGGCCGGCCAGGCAGCCGGGCTGGGCGAACTGGTGCGTGCACAGCCGAACCTGTCGCTGCTGGACGTGGATGCGGTGATCTCGCAGGTGCGCGACGTGATGGAACGGGTGGCACAGGCGGTGCAGCTGGTGATGGTGTTCAGCCTGCTGGCCGGCGTGCTGGTCCTGCTGGCTGCCCTGCAGGCCACGGCCGGCGAGCGCCGCTACGACAGCGCGGTACTGCGCACGCTGGGCGCGACCCGGCGCCAGCTGCGCGGTGCGGTGCTGGTCGAGTTCGGGGCACTGGGCACGCTCGCCGCGCTGCTGGCGGTGGGCGCCACGGCCGTGATCGGGCTGGTGGTGTCGCAGAAGGTGTTCGAGCTGCCGCTGCTGCCGCCGTGGCCGGGCCTGCTGCTGGGCGGCGTGGTCGGCATCGGGCTGAGCCTGCTGGCGGGCTGGTGGGGCACCCGGCGCATCCTGCATACCCCGCCCGCCCTGGCCCTGCGCGAAACCTGACGCAGGCGCGCCCCGGAAGGCGTGCCGGGCAAGCCCGGCACCCTTCCTTGCGGTAGATCCACGCCATGCGTGGATCCGGCTGTGGCCTCGAGCATGGCTCGACCCTACTGGGCCTTTTCCACGTACCTGACGAACACTTCGTCGATCTGCGCGTCCTTCACCTGCTTGCCGTCCTGCAGGTCCTGCGCCTGGGTGAACAGCGGAATGATCATCGCCATCCCATCCAGCTTGGTCTTCAGGTGCACGCCCGGAGCCTGGGTCAGGAAACCGTCCCAGCGCTGGCGGACCTTGGCCCAGTAGCCGGCGGTGGCCTTCCAGTAGTCGCGCGCCGGGGTGAAGTCGATCTCGGTGGTCTTCACGTAGTCGTTGAAGCCGAACTCACGCGCGATCTCCACCTGGCTGCCGTCGGCGTTGCGCTGCACCTTGGTGTTGAACTGCTCGTGGGTCCAGCCGTTCGGGGTGAGCGTGTGGCGGTTGACCACCGCCAGCGCGTTGTAGTCGCTGCGCTTGGTGTACTCACGGCGCGGCAGCGGGCGCCAGCTCAGGTCGCTGGTCCAGCTCGGCACGTTGTTGGTGTAGGTCCATTTGCCGGTGCCGCAGTAGCGCGGTGCATCGCTCACTTCATACACGCACTGGGTCCAGGCGCCCTGGTTCACCGCCGCCGGAATGCTGCGCACCCGCCAGGTCTGGTCGGCACTGAACTCGAAGCGGTTCGGGGCCTCGTAGACCCAGTCCTGGCGCCAGTGCTTGGTGATGTGGCCGCTCTTCTCGTCCAGCAGCAGGTGTTGCAGCACGATGCGCTTCGGGGTGTCCTCGACCACGATGACCATTTCATTGCCGCCGCTACGCATCGCCGGCGCGCGCTCGTAGCCCGGCTTCAGCAGCACGGTTTCGTCGAAGGCGAAATCCACGGTGTACTCGCCCTGCATGGCCAGGATGCTGTCGTGGTCGCGGGCGATGTCGGAGGGCTGCGCGCTGGCCACGCCGCTGCCTGCGAGCAACAGCAGGACGCTGGCTGTCTGGAATTTCATCGGGGTCTTCCTTCGGGGTTGCAGGTTCGTTGAGAGGCCATCCGTGGCCGTCGGGCGTTCCATCAGGAACAGATCAGAGGCGGATCAGCGGCTGGTCGCCGGGAATCCGTGGTGGCGGCCGGCGCGCGGCGTCGGCACAGCAGCAGTCGTCGATGGCCAGCTCGCCCTCTGCGCCTTCCAGGCGCGCGATGCGGCGTGCGGTGGCCGCGCCCAGCGACGACAGCGTCGACAGGCTGGCCGCCAGGGTGCGGCCGTCATCGGCGGCATGCAGGCGCAGCGCACACAGGCGCCAACGCTGGCCGCCGAGATGACCGGCCAGGCGCCGCCACAGGCGTTCACCGACACTGCCGTCGCTGTCGTGCTGTGGGCCCGGCGGCAGCGCGGCCACCAACCGGTCCCAGGCCAAGAAATCGCTGTCCGGCAGCAGGTACAGGCGCCACACGCAGCGGCCACGGCCGTCAAGGAAGCACAGGCTTTCGCGCAGGCCCTCGCTGTCCACGCCCTGGCAAGCATGCACGCGCACCGCCTGGCGCCAGCCGCCAAGCTCGTTGCCGTCGGCGTGGTAGAGACACAACACGGTGCCAAGCGTGGCCAGCTGTGCCGGGGTCGGCCATGCCGCGCGGTGTGGAGCGGCGATGGAGTCATTCCTGCGTGCGGACAAGGCTCGGCTCATGAGGTCACCAGGACACGGCAAGGCTGGCGGAGAAGGTACGACCCGGGCTGGTGTAGCGATCCAGCACGCGGCTGGTCGGCGACAGCGTCGTACCCACGTTGGACCAATCGATGTAGCGTTTGTCGCCCAGGTTGAACACGCCTACGTTGAAGGTCGCACCCGGGGCGAAGTTCCAATGTGCCATCAGGTCGGCCACGCCATAGCCGGCCGGGCGGTACACCGTGGCCGAGGCGACGCGGTCCTTGCGCTTGACGAACGTGCCGGCCAGTTCGACACCCCAGGCATCGGTGTCGTACATCAGGCCGACGGTGCCGCGCAGCGGGTCGACCGAATCCAGCGGGGTGTCCTCGGTCTTGTTGTCGCCGCGCGACCAGGCCACGGAACTGCGCAGTGCCCAGCCCTGCAGGGTCGGGCTGATCTGGCCGAAGTCGACGCCGGCCTTCAGTTCAGCGCCGTAGATGCGGGCGTCGGCGATGTTGCGCGACTGGAACACCATCAGGCCCTGCGCATTGGTGCCGACCAGCGACTGCGACTCGATGAAGTCCTTGTACTCGTTGTAGTAGCCGCTGACGCTGACGTAGGCAGCCGGCGACAGGAAGCGCAGGCCCAGTTCCATGCCATCACTGGTTTCCGGCTTCAGGTCCGGATTGGGAATGGCCGTGTAGCCGAAGGCGAAGTTGGTGAAGCCGAGATTGACGTCGTTGTACGGCGGCGAGCGGAAGCCGTGCGAGTAACCGGCAAACAGCGACCATTCGTCGGTGAAGCGATAGACCATGCCAAGCTTGGGCGAGACGCTGGTCTTGGTCAGCTTCGCCACCGCCACGCCGGGATTGTCCTCGGCGAAGATGTTGTCCACTTCCGGCTTCAGCTCGTAGCGGTCCACGCGCACGCCCGGCACCAACGACAGCTTGCCGCCAGCCATGCGCATTTCATCCTGCGCATACAGGCCCAGCTCGGTGGTCTTGCTGATCGGGAAATCGCGTACCGGGAACGCATCGGGCAGGATGGTGGTGCTGGTCTGGCCGTTGGCCAGTACCTGAAAACCATCGCGCTTCTGGCGGATCTCGGTGCGTGCACCCTCCAAGCCATAGGTCAGCGCGTGCTCGACGCTGCCGGTGCTGAAGGCCTTGTTGAACTGCGCCTGCAGGCCGTACACACGCTGGTCGAAGTTGAACTCGCGGTGGCGACGGCTGCGGTTGGCACGGTCCTCATCGGTGATCTGGGTGGTTTCGCTGTGCTGGGTATACAGCTGCCAGTGCAGGCTGTCGGCGAAGCCTTTGTCCAGCGCATCCATTTCATGCGCGAACGACACGCGGGTGCGGTTCTGCTTGTCGCGCGCCTTCATGCCGGTGGTGGTGGTACGGTCGATCGAAGACAGCACGTTGGTCTCGGTCTTGTCTTCGTTGCCTTCCACGGTCAGGCGGAAGCGCTGGTCCTCGCTCGGTGCATAGACCAGCTTGGCCAGGCCGCTGCGACCGTCGCGGTCCTGCGGGTTGGGGGCGGTGCGGGTGTTGTCGTTGCTGCGCACGTCACCCTTGTTGTCGGTTTCCTGGCCCTGGCGATGGTTGATGTTGACCATGCCGCTCCAGTGTTCGCCGCCGAACGCCGTGGTGACACCGCCGAGCAGGCCCTTCCATTCACCGTCGTAGCCGAACTTCAGGCCGACGTAGCTGTCCTTGCCATCCTTCAGGTAATCGGCCGGATCCTTGGTGACGAAGGCGACCACGCCGCCCAGCGCATCGGAACCGTACAGCGAGCTGGCCGGGCCGCGCACGATCTCCACGCGCTTGAGCGTGTCCAGATCGGTGAAGTTGCGGTTGGCGTTGGAGAACGAACCAATGTTGAAGCTGGTCGGCATCGCGATGCCATCGGTCTGCACCCGCACACGGTTGCCGTCCAGGCCACGGATACGGATGCTGCCCAGGCCGAAGCGCGCGGCGCTGCGGCTGACCGACAGGCCCGGCTCGTAGCGCAGCAGATCCTTGATGTCCTGGACCAGGTGCCGGTCCATCTGCTCACGGTCGATCACGTCCACCGTCGCGGCGACGTCACTCACTGCGCGCTCGGTGCGCGTGGCGGTGACCTGCACGCGATCGAATTCGCGCGCATCGGGCGCGGCGCTGGCGGCGGTGGCAGCGTGGGCGGACAGCGGGAGCGCCATCCAGACAGCAAGGCAAAGGGCGGTATGGCGGGTCATCGGGTTCGTTCGGTCAGGCAGGGGAACCCCCGGCCACCGGCACGCCGGAGCGTACGCGGTAGACCGAGGGGGAGAGAGCGGGAGCGGTCGGGTCGCCCACCCTGCGGGCGGCGCCCGGCAGGAGGGAGGGAGGCGGGCGACCAGGCCGCGTTACTTGGTCAGGATCAGCTTGTCGTTGCTGGTGTGCCGCAGGCGATAGAAGCGATCGCCGTGCTGGATCAGGATTTCACGACGGCCCTTGAGCAGGGCTTCGCTGTCGATGACCTCTTCCGGCGGAACGACGCGAACCGGACGATCGCGGAGGGTCAGTGTTTCAGGGCGCAGCAGTACAGGTTGAGCGTTCATGAGCATCTGGACTCGTGCGAGGGACGAGTTAAATGATAATGATTCTCAGTTGACAATCAACAACCATTCTCAATTTGATTGATGAGATTAATGATCGAAATCCAAAATTCGATAGATTTTGTGAATCGAATGGTGGGTGGCGGCGACCCTGGGGTCGAGCACAGCTCGACTCACCGGCGGGAAAATGCTGCGGGTCAGACGAAGGCGGCTTCGATCCGGGCCCAGCCGGCGGCGTCGATCTGCTCCAGCACTTCCAGGGCCTGCAGGTTCTGCAGCAGCTGCTCGACCCGGCTGGCGCCCAGGATCACGCTGGACACCTGTGGATTGCGCAGGCACCAGGCGATGGCCACGCTGGCCGGGGCGTGGCCAAGCTCGCGTGCCACCGCGCTGAAATGACGGACCTGGGCCAGGCGCGCCTGTGCATCGGCGCCCAGAACGAGATCCTGCAGCCACTCCATGCCCTCGCGGCCCAGCCGGGCGTCGGCCGGAATGCCACGGTCGTACTTGCCACTGAGCAGGCCGGACGCCAACGGCGAGAAGATGGTGGTGCCCAGGCCGGCCCCCGCGTACAGCGGGGCGTATTCGGTTTCCACCCGCTCGCGGTGCAGCAGGTTGTACTGCGGCTGCTCCATCGACGGCCCCTGCAGGTGGTGCCGCGCGGCGATGTCCAGCGCCTGCTGGATCTGTGCCGCCGACCACTCGGACGTGCCCCAGTAGAGCACCTTGCCCTGCCGGATCAGGGTATCCATCGCGTGCACGGTCTCGGCGATCGGCGCGTCGGGATCCGGGCGGTGGCAGTAATAAAGGTCCAGATAGTCCACCCGCAGGCGCTTGAGCGCGGCATGGCAGGCATCGGTGACGTGCTTGCGCGACAGGCCGCGCTGGGTCGGTCGCGGATCCTTGGCACTGCCGAAGAACACCTTGCTGGACACGCAGAACCCATCGCGCGGCAGGCGCAGGTCGGCGATCACATCGCCCATCACCTGCTCGGCGCGGCCATTGGCATACCCCTCGGCATTGTCGAAGAAGTTGATGCCATGGTCCCAGGCCGCGGCAACCAGGTTGCGGGCCTCGTCGCGCGGAATCTGGTCACCGAAGGTCACCCAGGCTCCGAAGGACAGGGCGGATATCGGCAGGCCGGTGGAGCCCAGGCGGCGGTAATGCATGCAAATCTCCTGCTGCGGGCCCGCATCCGGGCCGGAATCGAGCCCCATTCTACCCGTCGTGCCGACCGCAACCCCTTGCCGTTGCTGGCCCGATCGGTGCCGATGGCCGCGCGCACGCTGCTTTTCCTTGCCCCGGCCCCTGCCCTGCACTAGGCTTCCCGTTTTTCGCGACGCCCCAGGGGAGTCACTCACATGGTCGAAGGTTTGGGCAGGATCGGCTTCGGCCTGTTCGGGTTGGCGGTGCTGATCGGCATCACCTGGTTGTTTTCCAACAACAAGCGCGCGGTGGACTGGAAGCTCGTCGCCACCGGCATCACCCTGCAGATCGCCTTTGCGGCGCTGGTGATCCTGGTCCCCGGCGGCCGCGACGTGTTCGATGCGCTCGGCCACGGCTTCGTGAAGGTCCTGAGCTTCGTCAACGAGGGCTCGAAGTTCATCTTCGGCTCGCTGATGGACGTCCAGAACTACGGCTTCATCTTCGCCTTCCAGGTGCTGCCGACCATCATCTTCTTCTCCGCGCTGATGGGCGTGATGTACCACCTGAACGTCATGCAGGCGATCGTCCGGGTGATGGCGTGGGCGATCACCAAGGTGATGCGCGTGTCCGGTGCCGAAACCACCAGCGTCTGCGCCAGCGTCTTCATCGGCCAGACCGAGGCGCCGCTGACCGTGCGCCCATACATCGCCAAGATGACCCAGTCCGAGCTGCTGACCATGATGATCGGTGGCATGGCCCACATCGCTGGCGGCGTGCTGGCGGCCTACGTGGGCATGCTCGGCGGGGGCGACCCGACCCAGCAGGCGTTCTACGCCAAGCATCTGCTGGCGGCCAGCATCATGGCCGCACCGGCCACGCTGGTGGTGGCCAAGCTGCTGATCCCGGAAACCGGCACCCCGCTGACCCGCGGCACGGTGAAGATGGAAGTGGAGAAGACCTCCAGCAACATCATCGACGCGGCGGCGGCCGGCGCCGGCGACGGCCTGAAGCTGGCGCTGAACATCGGCGCGATGCTGCTGGCCTTCATCGCCCTGATCGCCCTGCTGAACGCCCCGCTGACCTGGCTCGGCGAAGTGACCGGCCTGGCCGCACAGATCGGCAAGCCGACCAACCTGTCGACCATCTTCGGCTACCTGCTGGCACCGATCGCCTGGGTGATCGGCACCCCGTGGGCCGACGCCACCACCGTGGGGTCGCTGATCGGACAGAAGGTCGTGATCAACGAATTCGTCGCCTATACCGAGCTGTCGCAGATCGTGAACGGCCAGGTCGCCGGCGTGACCCTGTCCAATGAAGGTCGCCTGATCGCCACCTATGCGCTGTGCGGCTTCGCCAACTTCAGCTCGATCGCGATCCAGATCGGCGGCATCGGTGGCCTGGCCCCGGAACGTCGCCACGACCTGGCCAAGTTCGGCCTGCGCGCGGTACTGGGCGGTACCATCGCCACCTTCATGACGGCGACCATCGCCGGCGTGCTGACGCATTTCAGTTGAACCCTAGTTCGAGAAAAGATTCCCTATGAGCAGCAGTGTCGTTGTCGTCGGTTCCTTCAATGTCGATCACGTGTGGCGGTGCGAGTCGCTGCCGGCACCGGGCGCGACCATTGCCGGCCGCTACAGCACCGGCCCCGGTGGCAAGGGCTTCAACCAGGCCGTGGCCGCATGCCGCGCGGGCGCCGACACCCACTTCGTGTGCGCCCTGGGTGATGACGCCGGCGGTGCCACCGCCCGCGACCTCGCCGGCCAGGACGGTTTCGCGCTGATCGCCGAAGCCAGCAGCGAACCGACCGGCACCGCCGGCATCTATGTCGATGCACGGGGTCGCAACACCATCGTGATTGGCCCGGGCGCCAATGCCGCCCTGAGCACCGATTTCCTGCAGCAGCAACAGGCGCTGCTGACCGGTGCCCGGGTGGTGCTGGTGCAGCTGGAGTCGCCGGTGCAGACCATCGAGGCGGCACTGGCTGCCGCCCGCGAGGCCGGTGTCACCACCGTGCTCAACACCGCACCGGCCGACGCCCCCTCGACCATCGGCCTGCTCAAGCTGGCCGATGTGATCACCCCGAACGAGACCGAGTTCGCCGCCCTGCTGGGCCGCCATGTCGGCGAGCGCGTGGATGCCAACGACGTGGCCGCGCTGGATGGTGCCAGCCTGCATGCGCTGTGCCGCAAGCTGGTCGGCAACGGTACCGTGGTGGTGACCTTGGGCTCGGTGGGCGTGTTCGTTTCGCACGCCGATGAGAACCTGCGCGGCGACACCCAGCCGTACTACCGCGTGGGTGCCGAGCAGGTGCAGGCGATCGATACCACCGGTGCCGGCGACGCCTTCAACGGCGCGCTGGCCGCCTCCCTTGCCCAGCTGCCGGAGGCGCCGTTCGCACGCCATGTGCGCTTCGCCAACCAGTTCGCGGGCCGCTCGACCGAGAAGGAAGGCGCCGCAGCGGCGATGCCACGGCTGACCCCGGCCGACGTGGAAATCCGGTAGGTCCACGCCGCAGCTGCATGAACCGGCCCGGGCGCGCAGGTGCCCGGGCCTTTTTCTGCCTGCGCCCATGCAGGGCACGCAGCCCTGCCCCAGCCGCCCAGGATGACCCGCCACTGGGGGCGGCGGAAGCAACCGTCAAGCATCTGCTGATGCCCGTACGGCATGAGGTCGGTCCGGATCGGCCTGAACCGGCGCCTCGCCGACCCGGCCATGTGACCGCCTGCGGCCTACAATGGGCGTATGCAGATCGGCCCCTACACCATTGCTCCCAACGTCGTGCTGGCGCCCATGGCCGGCGTCACCGACAAGCCGTTCCGCCTGCTGTGCAAACGGCTGGGCGCGGGCCTGGCCGCCTCCGAGATGACCATCAGCGACCCGCGCTTCTGGAACACGCGCAAGTCGATCCACCGCATGGACCATGAGGGTGAACCGGCACCGATCAGCGTGCAGATCGCCGGCACCGAGCCGCAGCAGCTGGCCGAGGCGGCGCGTTACAACGTCGACCATGGTGCGCAGATCATCGACATCAACATGGGCTGCCCGGCCAAGAAGGTCTGCAATGCCTGGGCCGGTTCGGCGCTGATGCGTGATGAATCGCTGGTGGCGCGCATCCTTGCTGCCGTGGTCAACGCGATCGATGTGCCGGTCACGCTGAAGATCCGCACCGGCTGGGACTGCGACCACCGCAATGGGCCGCTGATCGCGCGCATCGCCGAGGACAGCGGCATCGCCGCCCTGGCTGTGCACGGCCGCACCCGCGACCAGCACTACACCGGCCAGGCCGAGTACGCCACGATCGGCGAGATCAAGGCCGCGCTGCGCATTCCGGTGATCGCCAATGGAGACATCGATTCGCCGCGCAAGGCCGCCTTCGTCCTGCAGCAGACCGGCGTGGACGCAGTGATGATCGGTCGCGCGGCGCAGGGCCGGCCGTGGATCTTCCGCGAGGTGGCGCACTACCTGGCCACCGGCGAGGAACTGGCCCCGCCGTCACTGGCCGAAGTGCGCGATATCCTGCTTGGCCACCTGCACGCCCTGCATGCCTTCTACGGCGAGCCGCAGGGCGTGCGCATCGCGCGCAAGCACCTGGGCTGGTACGCCAAGGACCGGCCCGAGAATGCGGCGTTCCGCGCCGTGGTCAACCGCGCCGAAGATCCGCAGAGCCAGATCACGCTGACCACCGAGTACTTCGACCGACTGATCGCCGGGCAACCGGCGCTGCCGTCGGCTGCCTGACCCCGCACGCCCCGCAGTCGACCCTGCACGACGCACCACGAGCCCGCGACCATGACACCGCCGATTTCCTCCCCCACCTACCTGCACGGATTTTCCGGCACCGAACAGCAGCGCCTGATGACCCAGGCCCGTCTGCTGGAATCGAGCATCTTCGGCCAGATCGACTACGGCAGCGCACGACGCCTGCTGGAAGTCGGCAGCGGCGTGGGCGCGCAGACCGAGATCCTGCTGCGCCGCTTCCCGGACCTGCACGTGACCGGCGTGGACCTGAGCGAAACGCAGCTGGCGACCGCCCGCGAGAACCTCGCGCGCACGCCGTGGTGCAGCGATCGCTACACCCTGCAGCAGGCCGATGCAGGCGAGCTGCCGTTCGAGGCACGCAGCTTCGATTCGGCATTCCTGTGCTGGGTGCTGGAGCATGTACCTTCGCCGGCCCGCGTGCTCAGCGAAGTGCGCCGCGTACTCGCACCGGGATCGCCGGTCTACATCACCGAAGTGATGAACGCATCGTTCCTGCTCGATCCGTATTCGCCGCACATCTGGCGTTACTGGATGGCATTCAATGATTTCCAGTACGACCACGGCGGCGATCCCTTCGTCGGCGCCAAGCTCGGCAACCTGCTGCTGGCCGGTGGTTTCCGCGATGTGCATACCGAGATCAAGACGATCCACCTGGACAACCGCGAGCCGGCGCGGCGCAAGACGATGATCGCGTTCTGGGAGCAGCTGCTGCTGTCGGCCGCCGAGCAGCTGCTGCAGGCCGGCACCGTGGACGAGGATACGGTGGAGGGCATGCGTCGCGAGTTCCGGTTGGTGCAGAACGATCCCAATGCCGTGTTCTTCTTCTCGTTCGTGCAGGGCCGCGCGACGGTGTATTGACCGGCGCCTGCACCGCTGCGCTGCGGCAGTGCCACGCGCCGCATGGCTGGCAACCCGCTAGAATCGTCGCGGGCTGGCGTCGAGGACGGGCGCGCGCTGGACCCGGCCCCTTCCGCGTGTGCGGCAACGGGACCACCGAGCTCCGCGCCTGAAGGGCTTCCTGATGACAGCACGCGCAACGACTCCGGGTAGCACGCTGCCCCTCGCCGCCCGGGAAGGCGGCCTGCTGGATGGCCTCGACTCCCGCCAGGCCCGTCTGTGCCTGGGCATCGTGGCGGTGCTGTGCCTGCTGTATGTCGCATTTGCACTGACGCCCTCGTCGTATGCGATGGCCAGCCAGTACCTGGGGCTGGCGCCGATCGAGCCCCTGCTCGGCAAGGCGCGGGGCATCCGCATGGACGAGTGGATGGTCTACACCCCTTACGTGCAGATCGCGGTGGCCAACGACTTCGGCGCGACCAACGCGTTTTCGCCGTACCACGAGACGCTGCGCTCGTTCCAGGCGCTTCCGCTGCTGGACTGGGGCCTGCTGTTCAAGCCGTACCACTGGGCCTTCTTCATCCTGCCACCGGCCAACGCCTACTCGTTCTTCTTCATGTTCATGGCGATGGCGTTCCTGTGCGGCTGGGCGCTGTTCCTGCGCCAACTGCGGGTTCCGCCGCTGGCGGCCGTGCTGGTCGCGCTGACCCTGTACTTCTCGCCCTACGTGCAGGTGTGGTGGACGACCAACTGGGGCGCGTTCGCGCTGGCACCGTGGGTAGCCGTGGCCTGGCTGCGGATCGACAACCGCTGGCTGCGCATCCTCGCCAGCGCCTACGCACTGGTGGTCTGGCTGCTGGCCGTGGCCTACCCGCCCTTCATCATTTCAGCGCTGCTGGCCATGGGCGTGCTGGTGCTGGCCTTCCGCCGCGATGCGTTGACAGTGGCACGCCTGCTCGATGCGGCGGTCGCCGGCGGCCTGGCGTTGCTGGCGTTCCTGGGCTATTTCCACGAAGCGATCGAGATCGTCCGCAACACCGTCTATCCCGGCCAGCGCGAGAGCGCCGGCGGCGGGGTCAGCCCGGTCGCGCTGCTCACCCACGGGTTCCCCAACCTGATGACGCGCGGGTTCTATCCGCTGCCTGCGTTCGAGCCGTCCAACGCCTGCGAGATCGCAGTGTTCAGCAGCCTGCTGCCGCTGTTCACCGCCATCCTCGCCGACTGGACGCAGGTGCTGCGCTGGGCGCGCGGCCACCGGCTGTCGCTGGCGGTGCTGGCCGCCGGCATCGCGCTGGTCGCCTGCTGGATCTTCCTGCCGGTGCCGCTGCGGATCGGCCAGCTGACCGGACTGTCGATGGTGCCGCCCACCCGTGCGTTGCTGGCATTGGGCCTGCTGCTGAACATCGGCTGCGCGATCGTGCTGGTGCGCGGCGGGGTGCGCCTGGGCCGCGGCCGCCTGCTGCTGCTCGCGGCCCTGCTGCTGGCGGGATGCCTGCTCAAGTTCGCCTTCGGCCAGGGCAGTTTCAGCCGGCTGCATGCCACGGCCGATGCATGGCCACTGCTGTGCGTGGGCGTGCTGGCCTTCGCCGCGCGCCGCCCGCGGTTCGCCGCGCATCCGGTGGCGCTGGTGCTGGCGGTGGCCGCGCTCGGCAACGTGCTGACCAACGGGCTGTTCAATCCGGTGCAGTCGGCCCGGCCGATCTTCGACATGGACCGCAGCGCCGTGCTGGCGTCGATGCAGGCGCGCGGTGCACGGCAGGCTGCGGACGGAGCGCTGGTGGTCGAAGGGCGCTACGGTGCGCTGCTGTCCGGCGTCGGTATCCCGGCAGTCAACCACACGCTGTATTTCCCGCAGCTGGCGTACTTCCGCGCGCGCTTCCCGGACATGCCCGAAGACCGCTTCAACACCACGTTCAACCGCTATCACCATGTGATGGTCAGCGACGTCGCCGAACCCCGTTCGATGTACGCCGACCTGGTGGAAGTGCCCGCAGCCGCGATGCTGGCCGCGCCCGCGCAGCCGCCGGCGACGCCGCAGCCCTGAGGACGATGCAGATGAACGCCTACGCGCGCCCGGCCACGCCACCGAAGATCGCCGTCATCATTCCCTGCTACCGGGTGACCCGCCACGTGCTCGGCGTGCTCGCAGCGATCGACGATGCGGTCACCGCGATCTACTGCGTTGATGATGCCTGCCCGGATGGCAGCGGCCGGATGGTCCAGGACAGCACGCGCGATCCCCGGGTCAGGGTGCTGTTCCATGCGCAGAACCGCGGCGTCGGTGGTGCGATCAAGACCGGCTACCGCGCGGCCATCGCCGAGGGCATGGACATCCTGGTGAAGGTCGATGGCGACGGCCAGATGGATCCCACACTGCTGATGGACTTCGTCGCTCCCATCGTCGAGGGCAACGCCGACTACACCAAGGGCAACCGCTTCTGGAACCTCAGCCACATCCGTCGCATGCCGCTGCTGCGGCGGATCGGCAACCTCGCGCTGTCGTTCATGAGCAAGGCGTCTTCCGGCTACTGGCAGGTGTTCGACCCGACCAACGGCTACACCGCCATCCACGCCCGCGTTGCCAGCCACCTGCCCCTGGATGCGATCAGCGACCGCTACTTCTTCGAGACCGACATGCTGTTCCGCCTCAACACGGTGCGTGCCGTGGTGCAGGACGTGGCGATGGACGCGCGCTATGCCGACGAGACCAGCAACCTGCGCATCAGCCGGGTACTGGGCGAGTTCGCCTTCAAGCACGTGCGCAACACGCTCAAGCGTGTCGGCTACAACTATTTCCTGCGCGACCTGACCATCGCCTCGCTGGAGCTGATCGCCGGGCTGGGACTGCTTGCCTTCGGTGGCGTGTTCGGCGCGTACCACTGGATCGCATCGGCATCGGCGGAGGTTGCGACGCCGGTCGGTACGCTCGTGATCGTCATGGTTTCGCTGATTTCAGGTCTGCAGTTCCTGCTGGCATTCGTCGGCTTCGACATCGCCAATGCGCCGCGCCAGGTCCTGCATCGCTCGATCCAGCTCAACCGCACAGCACCGCCGGCCTGACGCCGGCACAGCATCCCCGCCTGCCGATCAATCGCCCGCGTGCACCGGGGCACTCCCGCCGGTGGCGCCCGTCGCTGCCGGCGCATGCCAGATCCGCTGCCACATCGCGGCCAGCCTGACGCCGACATCGGCGCGCGCCGCTGGGCTGCTGTAATCCGTGCGCCGCTGCTCGGGCACGATCGCCTGCCAGCGCCCATCGACCTGCCGTGCCACCGCGAAGTTGAAGGTGTAATCCGGCTCCAGGCCCATGCGCAGATCACTCAGCACCAGCATTCCGTCCACTATCTGCGCACGCATGAAGCCACGGTTGAACCACTGCAGGCGTTGAACCGCCGGAATCGACTGCGCTTCACGCAGGGCCTGCACATTGGACGGGTGGCCTTCAAACTGCATCGGGCCGCGGTCGGCCACCAGCGAGCGATCGCCGACCACGTAACCGTTCGGGGTCATCGCCACCACCCGCCACAGCAGGGTGTTGAACGGCATCGGCACCGAGAATCGTGGTGCATCGCCCAGCCCCATGGCCGCAAGGCTCTGCTGGGCGGCACGGTCGACCTGAGCCTTGGCCAGCAGGCCCCATCCCAGGTAGCCGGTACTGAGCACCAGGGCGAGCCCGAGCACCTTGCCGGCCCACGGCCGCGCGCGCCCGAACCACGCCAACACGCAGCCCAGCAGCAGCCACACCGTGTACGCCGGATCGATGATGAAAACACTCGAGCCCATGGTCGGGTGTGGCCGCAGTGGCCACCACAGCTGGGTGCCGTAGACGGTGAGCGCATCCAGCAGCGGATGGGTGACCAGCGCCAGCTGGATGGCCCAGAACCAGCGCAGCGGCGACTGCGCCACCCGCCCCCCGCCGTAGCGCTTGAACAGCCACCAGATCAGCGCCGCCACCCAGGGCAGCACCAGCAGCGAATGGCTGAAGCTGCGGTGGTCGACCATCACCGCTACGGGATCCTCGGCAGTGAAGCCCAGCCACAAGGCATCCAGATCCGGCAGGGTGCCGAGTGCGGCACCGGCCAGCAGGGCCGCGCGGCGATGTCCGGGCGGGGCGATGGCAGCGGCTACGGCGCCGCCGAGAACGATCTGGGTCAAGGAATCCATGGCCCGATGCTAACGGCTTTGCAGGGCGACGGAAGAGCCAGGACGGTGGCCGGTGTCGCTGGGCTCAGGCAGCCGCCGCGCGCCGGGCTGCGCCGGGCAGCTCCACCAGCGTCCGCCCATGGTGATCGAGCAGGCGCAGCGCGCCGTCATGATCTTCGGCCAGCGCGGTCAGGCTCTCCACCCAGTCGCCGTCGTTGGCATAGACCAGGCCGTCGCGCTCGACCAGCGCCGCACGGTGGATGTGCCCGCAGATGATGCCGTCCAGGCCGCGCCGGCGCACGTCGTCCAGCCCGGCCTGCACGAAGCGCTCGATGTAGCGCTCGGCCGCACCACTGCGCTTCTTGAGGAATTCCGACAGCGACCAGTAGCGCATGCCCAGCCGACGGCGTACCGCGTTGAGCGCCTGGTTGCCGGTCAGGATGCGGTAGTACAGCCAGTCGCCGAACTTTTCCTGCAGGCCGCCGAAATGGGTGACACCGTCGTAGTCGTCACCATGGGCGACCAGCAACCGTCGCCCGTCGGCGGTCACGTGGATCGCGCGACGGCGCACCTGCATCGCCGGCAGCATCAACCCGCAGACATGGCGCAGCGAGGCATCGTGATTGCCGGGGATGTAGATGATCTCGGTACCGTTGCGACGCAGTGCATGCAGCGCCTGGATGACGTCGCTGTGCGACTGCCGCCAGTTGGCGCGGTGATGCGCCATCCACCACAGGTCGATGATGTCACCGACCAGGTACAACCGTTCACAGCGAAGCTGGGCGAGAAACACGGCCAGTTCGGCCGCGTGGCAGTGACGCGACCCCAGATGCACGTCGGAGACGAACACGGCGCGACGGTGTGGCGACAACGTCGCCAGCGCGCTCATGCCTGCGCTCCGGCATCGCGCAGGTAGCGCTTGCGCTTGTGCGGTCGGATCGCGCACAGGTCCACCTCGATCAGACCGTCGATCGAGTCGCTGAACGCCGGGTCGACACCGAACGCAAGGAAGCGCGCGCCACCGGGCTCGCACAGGTCGGTGTACTGGCGGTACAGGGTCGGCACGCCGGTCCCGAGTGCGGCCAGGTTGGCCTTCAGGACATCGAAGGCTGCGCCCGCATCCAGTTCGCCGAAACTGGGCGGTGCCGCGAAGTACTGGAAGGGCCGGTTCGACTCGGCCAGGCCGGCGATGCCGCCGTAGTAGCGCTGGTAGTAGGCCACCAGTTGTTCGCGCGCATCGCGCGGCAGCGCCGCACTGATCGATACCGCACCAAACAGGTAGCGGATACCGGGCCGGCACTGCAGGTAGGCGCCGATTCCCTGCCACAGATAGTCCAGGCTGCGGCTGCCCCAGTAATCGGGCACCACGAAGCTGCGGCCCAGCTCCAGCCCCTCGGCGATATGGGTGATGGCATCATCGGAATAGCGGAACAGCGACGCGCTGTAGAGCCCTGCCAGCCCGCGCCGGGCCAGCGCGTGCGCGCCCCGCATGATGCGGTACGCGCCCGCGATGCGCTGCGCGGCAGCGTCCCAGATCACGATGTGCTCGTACTGCGGATCGAAGGCGTCCAGGTCGCGGCTGTGGCCGGTACCCTCGCCCACCTGGCGGAACGTCAGCTCGCGCAGGCGTCCCAGTTCCAGCAGCAGCGGCGAGTCGGCGCTGCAGCTGGCCAGCAGGATCTGCTTGCCGTCGGCGGTCTGTCCGAGCCGGACAGCGCCAGCGATGGCGGCCGCCACCTGCGACGGCGGCACCGGTGCGGCCAGTGGTTCGGGGCCGGCGCTGGCAGTCTCGCCGGGGCGCAGGTCGCGGCCCAGCGCATACACCGCGCGCCGTACCGCCAGCAGCTGCTCGCCCGGGTCGCCCTGTCCCAGCTGCATCGGTTCACCGACGCGCAACCGCAGCGGCCGACCACGCCGCGCGAACATCTCGCGCGCCAGCAGCGCGGTGCCGGCTGGCTTGAACAGGGTCGAGGCGCCGTAGAACAGGGCCGAATTGCGTGCCTCCACCCTCACCGGCAACACCGGGGCGCCGGCGGCCCGGGCGAACCTGACGAACCCGCGCTGCCAGCGACCATCACGGATGCCGCGCAACGACAGCCGGGATACCTCGCCGGCCGGAAACACGATCACGCACTGCTCGGCGGCCAGCGCCTGCTCCACCGCCTGCAGGCTGCCGCGCTGGACCTTGCCGCCGAGGATGCGGACCGGCAGCAGCAGGTCCTGCAGGGGACCGATGGCGCCCAGCAGATCGTTGGCCACGATCCGCACATCGCGGCGGATGCGGCCGACCGCGTCCAGCAGCGCCAGCGCGTCGAGTGCACCGGACGGATGATTGGCCACGATCAGCAGACGGCCCGTGGCCGGAATGCGGGCCAGGGCGGCCGGATCCACCTGGTACTGGCCGTCCAGGAACTCCAGTCCGGCGGCCACGAAGCCGAATCCGCGCACGTCCGCGTTGCGCCGCAGGAAGTCCTCCACCCGGTCCAGCCGCGACCAGCGACCCACACTGCGCAGCAGTGGCCGCGCGAGCTGGCCGCGGCGGCCGTGGAACCACTCCGGAAAGCGTTGCTGCAGACGCTGTTCGAGTTCCTGCATGGCGTGCTCACTGATACCCGGCGGCCGGATTGGCCGACAGCCTGCGCCTGGCACGCGGCAAGCAGATGGCGGTTTCGGGGCAGAACGATGACGGCCGGTCCCGCTCCGGCAACGCCGGAACCGCCCCTTCCCCCCCGCAACACGGCCTTGCGGCAATGGTCACGCCAGTGGAACACTGCCTGCGCACCGTGTCCTGCAGACGCCCGCCAGGCCTTGTGCCAGAGGGCACGTCACCTTAACCACCGGCAACCCGTACGGGTTCACAATGCACAGGCGGCGCACCCCGTGTATGATGCGCGCCCATCTTTCCATCCGAATCAAGGGATATTAAGCCTGATGTCCAGCTACCTGTTCACCTCCGAATCGGTCTCCGAAGGCCATCCGGACAAGATTGCCGACCAGATCTCCGACGCGGTGCTGGACGCGATCCTGACCCAGGACCAGCGCGCCCGCGTGGCCTGCGAGACCATGGTCAAGACCGGTGTGGCCATTGTTGCCGGTGAGATCACCACCAGCGCCTGGATCGACCTCGAAGCGCTGACCCGCAAGGTCATCCTGGACATCGGCTATGACAGCTCCGACGTCGGCTTCGACGGCGCCACCTGCGGCGTGCTGAACCTGATCGGCAAGCAGTCGCCGCACATCGCCCAGGGCGTGGACCGCAAGAAGCCGGAAGAAATGGGCGCGGGCGACCAGGGCCTGATGTTCGGCTACGCCACCAACGAGACCGACAGCTACATGCCGGCCGCGATCCACCTGTCGCACCGCCTGGTCGAGCAGCAGGCCAAGATCCGCAAGAAGAAGAACTCGCCGCTGTCGTGGCTGCGCCCAGACGCCAAGAGCCAGGTCACCCTGCGCTACGAGAACGGCGAAGTGGCCGCCATCGACGCGGTGGTGCTGTCCACCCAGCACGCCCCGGGCATCAAGCAGAAGGACCTGATCGAGGCCGTCCGCGAAGAGATCATCAAGCCGGTGCTGCCGGCCAAGTGGCTGCACAAGGGCACCAAGTTCCACATCAACCCGACCGGCAAGTTCGAGATCGGCGGCCCGGTGGGCGACTGCGGCCTGACCGGCCGCAAGATCATCGTCGACACCTACGGCGGCTGGGCCCGTCACGGTGGCGGCGCGTTCTCCGGCAAGGATCCGTCCAAGGTTGACCGCTCGGCCGCCTACGCTGCCCGCTACGTCGCCAAGAACGTGGTCGCCGCCGGCCTGGCCGACCG
The DNA here is from genome assembly GCF_056760395.1 of Stenotrophomonas sp. STEN009. Classification (NCBI taxonomy): domain Bacteria; kingdom Pseudomonadati; phylum Pseudomonadota; class Gammaproteobacteria; order Lysobacterales; family Lysobacteraceae; genus Stenotrophomonas; species Stenotrophomonas sp. STEN009. The sequence goes on from NZ_JBRRES010000036.1 coordinate 26,413, forward strand.
CTGCGAAGTGCAGGTCTCCTACGCCATCGGCGTGGCCGAGCCGACCTCGATCTCGGTCACCACCTTCGGCACGGGCAAGATCAGCGACGACAAGATCGAGAAGCTGATCCGCAAGCACTTCGACCTGCGCCCGTACGGCATCATCAAGATGCTGGACCTGATCCACCCGATGTACCAGCAGACTGCGGCCTACGGCCACTTCGGCCGCAAGCCGAAGGAGTTCAGCTACCTCAACGGTGCCGGCGAGACGGTCAACGCCACGGCCTTCTCCTGGGAGAAGACCGATCGTGCCGCCGCCCTGCGCGCCGATGCGAAGCTGAAGTAAGACAGACGAAGGGCCGCGCAAGCGGCCCTTCTGCTTTGTGGAGCCGAGCCCATGCTCGGCTTTCTTTTGCCTGCGCCGAGAGCAGCCGAGCACGGCCCGGCTCTACACGAGCTGCGCCACGCCGATACAATCGGTGCATGTCGACCGAACTCAAAACCCACCAGCTGTCCATGACCGTGCTGATGTCGCCGGAGATGGCCAACTTCTCCGGCAAGGTCCACGGCGGCGCCATCCTGCGCCTGCTCGACCAAGTTGCCTACGCCTGCGCCAGCCGCTACGCCGGCAGCTACGTGGTCACCCTGTCGGTGGACCAGGTGATGTTCCGGCAGCCGATCGCGGTGGGCGAACTGGTGACGTTCCTGGCCTCGGTGAACTACACCGGCACCTCGTCGATGGAGATCGGCATCAAGGTGGTGGCCGAGGACATTCTCAAGCGCAGCGTGCGCCACGCCAACAGCTGTTTCTTCACCATGGTGGCGGTGGACGAAGAGGGGCGGCCAACGCCAGTCCCCCCGCTGCAGCCCGCCAGTTCGGACGAGAAGCGCCGGCAGGCCGCCGCGCTGATCCGGCGCCAGCTGCGGCAGGAAATGGAGCAACGGCACCTGGAACTGCTGGCGTCCAATCCGCCTTCGCCTGAAGAGTGAGAGCGTGCGGGGCAAGCCCCGCACCCACCGAGGCGGGTAGCGCCGGGCCATGCCCGGCGGATGCGGATCACCCGGTGTTCTGCACGCCCTGCGAAACACCATTCACGCAGGCCACCAGCGCGCGCAGCAGTTCTTCGTCCTCCCGCCCGCTTTCGCGCCAGCGCTGCAGCAGGTCCACCTGCAGCACGCTGATCGGATCGACGTAGGGATTGCGCAGGCGGATCGACAGCGCCAGTCGCGCATCGTGCTCCAGCAAGGTCTGCTGGTCCATCAGTGCCAGCAGCCAGCGGCGGGTCAGCGCCAGTTCGTGCTGGATCTGCGGGAAAAAGCGCCCGTGCAGGTCACCGGAGAGACGCGAGAACTGTTCGGCGATGGTGATATCGCCCTTGGACAGCACCATTGCGATGTCGTCCAGGAAGGTGCGGAAGAACGGCCAGTCGCGCGCCATGTCGCGCAGGACAGGTTCATGGCCGGCATCCACCGCCGCCTGCAGGCCGCTGCCCACGCCATACCAGCCGGGAATCACCGCGCGGGCCTGGCTCCAGGCGAATACCCACGGGATCGCACGCAGGTTGCCCAGTGCCGCATCCTGGCCGAGACGACGCGACGGCCGTGAACCCAGCGTCATCCGCTCGATCACATCGATCGGCGTCGCCGTACGGAAGTAATCCATGAAACCGGCCTGGCCGACGAAGGCGCGATAGACCTCGCTGCTGGCGGCGGCGACCACGTCCATCACCGGTCGCCAGCCCTCCTCGCGAGGTTCCGCGGCACGCGGACGCAGACTGGCCCGCAGCACCGCACCGGTGGCCTGCTCGAGCGATCGCAGCGCCAGCGCGCGGATGCCGTACTTGCGGTGGATCACCTCGCCCTGCTCGGTCACGCGCAGGCGACCATCGATGCTGCCACGTGGCGACGCGTCCACCGCGTGCGTGGTCTTGCCACCGCCCCGGCTGATCGAACCACCACGGCCGTGGAAGAAGGTCAGGCGGATGCCGGCCTCCGCCGCCACGTCCAGCAGTTCCACCTGCGCACGCTGCAGGCCCCAGCGCGAAGCGGCGATGCCGCCGTCCTTGCTGCTGTCGGAATAACCCAGCATCACCATCTGCACATCACCGCGTGCCCGCAGATGAGCGCGATAGACCGGATCGGCCAGCAGGTCACGCAGCGTCGCAGTACCGCGCTTGAGATCGTCCACCGTCTCGAACAGCGGTGCGATGTCCAGCGGCACCGCGCCGTCCTCGTCAGCCAATCCGCCACGGCGCGCCAGCGCCAGCACGGCCAGCACATCGCTGCGATCATGTGCCATCGAGATGATGTAGCTGCCCAGCGCCTCGCTGCCATGCCGCGCGCGCGCGTCGGCCAGCGCCGCGAACACCGCATCCAGTCGCTGGTTGCCCTCGTCGTCACCCACCGGCAGCGGCTGCTCGCCGCTGGCGTGTGGGCCGAGCAGGCCGGCGCGGGCCAATGGATCCAATCCTTCCCAGGCCGCTTCGCCGCCCAGCACCGCCGCCAGCGCGCGCGCATGCACGCTCGATTCCTGCCGCACGTCCAGCCGCGCCAGATGGAAGCCGAACGTCTTCACCCGCCACAACAGTCGCTGCACGGCGAATCCGCCGGCATGCTCGCCACGGTTGGCACGCAGGCTGTCGAGGATCAGCTGCAGATCGTCGATCAGCTCGTCCGGGCCTGCATAGGCTCCCTCTGCATCGTCCAGGGTGGCCTGCAGGCGCGCACGCATGCGGTCGTTGAGCAGCCGGTACGGCATGTCGGCGTGCCGCGGGCGCGACTGCACCTTCGGCAACAGCTGCTGGTAGTGCGACACGCGCGCCTGCAGCGCATCGCTCACGCCCACCCGCTCGGTGGACTGGCTGAGCAGGCTGGCCAGCTGCAGCAGTTCCTTCTGGTAGCGCCCCAGCACTGCCTGTCGCTGGGCATCGAGCGTGCTGCGGATGGTGCGGGCGTCCACGTTCGGGTTGCCGTCCATGTCGCCGCCCACCCATGTGCCGAAACGCAGCAGGCGCGGCAGCGCCAGTTCTTCGCCATAGGTATCACGCAGCGCCTGCTGCAGGGATTCGTACAGCACGGGTATCACCCGGTACAGCACCTGCACCAGATAGAAGCCGACATGCTCGCGCTCGTCATCGACCGTCGGCCGCACCGGCGAGGAGTCGGTGGTCTGCCAGGAAGCGGTCAGCGCCATGCGGAAGCGTGCAGCATCCGCTGCCGCCTCGCCCGGCGTGCGCTGGCCGTCGAGGTTGTCGACCAGGCTGGCCACCATCAGCTGCTCTTTCTCCAGCAGTGCGCGGCGCACGGCTTCGGTCGGATGCGCAGTGAACACCGGTTCGATATCGATGCGCGGCAGCCACTGCGCCAACTCATCCAGCGTCACGCCCTGCGCCTTCAGGTGCTGCAGCGCATCCTGCAGGCCATCCGGCTGCGGCGCGGCAGTACCGGCGCGCTGGTAGTCGCGGCGGCGGCGGATGCGGTGCACGCGCTCGGCAATGTTGACCACCTGGAAGTAGGTGCTGAATGCCCGCACCATCGTCTCGGCCTGCTGCGGCGTACGACCGGCCAGGCCATTGGCCAGCTCCGACAGCGGGGCCTGGTTTTCGCGGCGGGCGATGGCCCGCGTGCGCACATCCTCGACGTCGTCGAGGAAGGTTGCCGAAACCTGCTCGACCAGCAGGTCGCCGACCAGCGCGCCGAGCCGGCGCACGTCATCGCGGAGCGGAAGATCGGGAGAAGCAAACTCGATGCTGCTGCGGTACTCGTTCATCGGCGACGCACGGGCCTCGGTCAACGGATCCTGGATCCAAGCCTATCCCAGATCGGGGGCTGTGCTGCGATGCAGAAATGGTTTCATCTGCATGCAACGCCAGCGCTGCCGATGTGGAATGCAACCGCGTCGGGGGGGCCCCCTCGCAGGGGCCGCCGGCATGCACGTGTCAGCGCTTCTTCTTCGCCTTGCCCGAGGCTGCCGGGCCGATGGTCTGCTCCAGCCAGCGCTCGCTCTCGGCCAGCATGGTCATGATCGATTCGCGTGCACGATAGGCGTGCGATTCGTTCGGCAGCATCACCAGGCGCGCCGTCCCTCCGAGTCCCTTCACCGCAGCGAACATGCGCTCGCTCTGCATCGGGAAGGTGCCGGAATTGTTGTCATCCACGCCGTGAATGAACAGGATCGGATCCTTGATCCGGTCCGCATAGTTGAACGGCGCCATCTTCTGATACACGTCCTGCGCCTGCCAGTAGTTGCGCTCTTCGGCCTGGAAGCCGAACGGCGTCAGCGTACGGTTGTAGGCGCCACTGCGGGCGATGCCGGCCTTGAACAGGCGCGTATGCGCAAGCAGGTTCGCGGTCATGAACGCACCGTAGGAATGGCCGCCGATGGCGATATGGTCGCGGTCGGTCACGCCACGGCGCACCACTTCGTCCACCGCAGCCTGGGCATTGGCCACCAGCTGTTCGATATAGGTGTCGTTGGGTTCCTTGTCGCCCTCGCCGATGATCGGCATCGAAGGACTTGCCAGCACCACATAGCCCTTGGCCAGGAAGGCCTGCGGGCCCCAGTAGCTGATCGCGTTGAAACGGTACGGCGAATCGGTGACCTGGCTGGCGGCCGCGGCGCTCTTGAACTCGCCCGGGTAGGCCCACATCAGCAGCGGGCGCGGGCCGTCGCGCGTGGGATCGTAGCCCGGCGGCAGCAGCAGCGTGGCCGTGAGGTCCACGCCGTCGGCACGCTTGTAGCGGATCTGCTCCTTCTGCACGCCTTTGAGCTGCGGCAGCGGATGCGGGAAGTGGGTCAGCGCGCGCGGTGCCGCGCCGGCATCGGTGAGCGACTGCACATGGAAGTTGGTCGGCTCGTCCGGGCTTTCACGGCTCAGCAGCAGCGAGCTGCCCTGATTGTCCAGCAATGCCACCGGCACCGAATAGTTCGGCGCCTGCGAGTGGAACAGGCGGGAGGCCTTTCCGCTGGCGATGTCGAAGCGGTCCACGAACGGACGGTCACCTTCCGGCGAAGCACCGGCACCGACCAGATACAGGCTGCCACCATCGGGGCTGGTCTGCAGCAGCGAGCGGCCGCGATCGTCGCTGGACAGCTGGGGCCGGCCCGGATCGGAATAGCGGTCCTGCGCATCACGATCCCACAGCAGGCGCGGCTCGGTACCGGCGTTGTCCGGGGCAATCAACCAGGTCTTGGTCCTGCGGGTCTTCCACCACGACTCGGTGAGCAGGGCCAGGTCGCCACGGCCCCAGCTGATGCCGGCCAGACGGCTGCCGAGCTGGGCCAGCGTCACCGGCGGCCTGTCGAACGGGGCGGCCTGCATCAGCACGGCGTCGCGCACCTTGGCGTCGCGGTTCGGATCACCACCGTCCTGGGCCTCGGCCCAGACCAGCGTGGCATCGGCATCGCCGCGCCAGATGATGTCGCGTACGCCGGTCACTTCGGCGTCGTTGCCGGTCGGCAGGCCTTCCACCAGCGGGCGCACGGCCACGGTGTGCACCAGTTGGCCGCTGGCACGGTCGATCACTTCAATGCGGCGCGGGAAGCTGCTGACCGGCACCACATAGGAGTAAGGCCGCTGCACCGGCTGGCGCAGCACGAAGCGGCCATCCGGCGATACCGAGAAGCCCATGAAGATGCCCGCCGCGCCGATCGCGCGGGTGCGGCCATCCAGGCTGACTTCCATCGGCTGGGTGGTGGCGTAGTAGTCGAACTGGCGCGCGTCGGCCTCGTTCTTCAGCAGGTCCTGATAGGTACGGATCGACACCACGCCGCCGCCCTGGCTGGTCTGCTGCACGGCGGGGCCGGTGGGAATGCCGTCGGCGGCCGGGGCGGCGCCGAGGTTGGCCGGGCGGGTGAACACCACCAGACCACGGCTGTCCGGCAGCCACTGGTAGCCGCTGCCGATCACCGTGTTCAGGCCGGCGACCAGGCGACGGGCGCTGCCGGCGGCCACATCCACCAGCCACAGTTCATTGGCGCCACTGGCGGCGTCGACCTGATTGAAGGCCAGCCACTTCTGGTCCGGCGACCATGCCAGGCTGGCAATCGACAGCGTGCCCGGCAGGCCGCTGATCTGCCGCTCCCTGCCGTCGGCCACGCTCATCAGCCACAGCTTCTCGCCGAAGCTGAAACGGCTGTCGGAGAACGTGCGCGGGTTGATGCGCAGCCCTGCCAGCTTCAGTTCCGGCTGGGCCACCACCTGGATCGACGGCAGCGACGGCATCTGCATCAGCGCGGCCACATCGCGGCGCGGCGACAGGTACAGCGAGGGCGCACGCGGGGCGTCGACCACCGCCTGCAGCTCGGCCGAGGGCAGCTCGTAGCCGTTTGCCCCCTGGGCCTGGGCCGCCGCAGGCTGCGGCGCTGCCGCCCAGGCCAGCGGGGCCACCGCCAACAGGGCCATGGACAGGACCAGGCCGGTCAAGCGCCGGTTGCGGCGTACATGCGTGCTCATCGTTCCACCTGAGGGTGCGTTAAAACCCGACCTTAACAGTCCGTGCACAGGCGCCCATCTGCCGATGGTTGGGTCACGCCGATGAAACACCGGGCGCGCGATATAATGGCCGTTCTCCCCTCCCGAGGGGCGCTGCGACCGGACCCCCATGAGGCCGGCCAGGCTCGGTGAGGTGGCTCTGTAACAACGGCGCCCGGCTAGATGCGAGCACCCGCTCGCCCACAACCGGAGCTACTGCATGAACGCTGTTGCCAAGACCTTCTCCACCGAAGGCGATTACAAGATCCGCGACATCACCCTGGCCGACTGGGGCCGCAAGGAACTGGACATCGCCGAGCATGAAATGCCGGGCCTGATGTCGATCCGCCGCAAGTACCAGGCCGAGCTGCCGCTGAAGGGCGTGCGTGTGACCGGCTCGCTGCACATGACCATCCAGACCGCGGTGCTGATCGAAACGCTGAAGGACATCGGCGCCGACGTGCGCTGGGCCTCGTGCAACATCTTCTCGACCCAGGACCATGCGGCTGCGGCCATCGCCGCCACCGGCACCCCGGTGTTCGCCTGGAAGGGCGAGACCCTGGAAGAGTACTGGGACTGCACCCTGGACGCGCTCACCTTCACCCTGGCCGACGGCACCCTGACCGGTCCGGAGCTGGTGGTCGATGACGGTGGCGACGTCACCCTGCTGATCCACAAGGGCTACGAGCTGGAAAACGGCAGTGACTGGGTCAACACCGCCTCCTCCTCGCACGAGGAACAGGTCATCAAGAACCTGCTCAAGCGTGTGGCCAAGGAGCGCCCGGGTTACTGGGGCCGCGTGGTCAAGGACTGGAAGGGCGTCTCCGAAGAGACCACCACCGGCGTGCACCGCCTGTACCAGCTGGCCCAGGCCGGCACCCTGCTGATTCCGGCGATCAACGTCAACGATTCGGTCACCAAGAGCAAGTTCGACAACCTGTACGGCTGCCGCGAGTCGCTGGCCGATGGCCTGAAGCGTGCCATGGACGTGATGCTGGCCGGCAAGCTGGCCGTGGTCTGCGGTTACGGTGACGTCGGCAAGGGCTGCGCCGCCTCGCTGCGTGCCTACGGCGCACGCGTGGTCGTGACCGAAATCGATCCGATCTGCGCCCTGCAGGCAGCGATGGAAGGCTATGAAGTCAACACCATCGAATCGACCCTGGGCCGCGCCGACCTGTACGTCACCACCACCGGCAACAAGGACATCATCCGCATCGAGCACCTGAGCGCGATGAAGGACCAGGCCATCGTCTGCAACATCGGCCACTTCGACAACGAGATCCAGGTCGATGCGCTGGTGTCCTACCCGGGCATCAAGCACGTCAACATCAAGCCGCAGGTCGACAAGTACGTCTTCCCGAACGGCAATGCGATCTTCCTGCTGGCCGAAGGCCGCCTGGTGAATCTGGGCTGCGCCACCGGCCACCCGAGCTTCGTGATGTCCAACAGCTTCGCCAACCAGACCCTGGCACAGATCGACCTGTGGGCGAACAAGGACAGCTACGAGAAGAAGGTCTACCTGCTGCCGAAGAAGCTGGACGAGGAAGTGGCACGCCTGCACCTGGAGAAGATCGGCGTGAAGCTGACCACCCTGACCCAGGAACAGGCCGACTACATCGGCGTGCCGGTGGAAGGCCCGTTCAAGCCGGACCACTACCGCTACTGATGCCGCGCCCGGGGTGTCGATTCCCTTTCCGCAGGAAAGGGCCCCGGCCCCAGCAGCGGAAGCAGAAAGAACGGGCGCCTTCGGGCGCCCGTTCTGCATTCGGCACGCCGGTAGCGCCGGCCCATGAGCATCCCGGTAGCGCCGGGCCATGCCCGGCGGGTGCAGGGTGCCTGCTCATCGACACGCAGGCAATACGATCTCCACGCCACCGGGCGTGGTCCGGCGCTACCAGATCATGGCAACAGCCTCGGTCAAGGCAGCCGCGTCGCCCCACGCTACGATGCGCCCATGACTCCGGCCATCACCCTGCTCAAGCGCGAGAAGATCGCCCACACCGTACGCAGCTACGTGCACGATGCCCACGCCGAGTCGTATGGTGGCGAAGCCGTCGACAAGCTGGGCCTCGATCCGGCACAGGTATTCAAGACCCTGCTGGCCAGCACCGAAACCCACGAGCTGCTGGTGGCGATCGTGCCGGTGGCCGGCCAGTTGGACCTGAAGGCGTTGGCGGAAGCAGCCGGCTGCCGGAAGTGTGAGATGGCCGCTGCCGACGCCGCCCAGCGCGCCACCGGCTACGTGGTCGGTGGCATCAGCCCGCTCGGGCAGAAGAAGCGCCTGCGCACGTTCCTGGATGCCAGTGCGCAGGTGTTGCCCAGCCTGCATGTCAGCGCCGGGCGTCGTGGACTGGAAGTGGAACTGGCGCCGGCCGACCTGCTGCGCCTTACGGCCGGCCATTACGCCGCCATCGGCAAGGCCCGCTGATGCGCTGGCCGTGGTCCGCAGCGCCGATGCCCCGGCTCGACGATGCACAGGCCGACGTGCTGCTGCAGGATCTGCTGTCGCCCGACGCCAGCCGCATCACCGACGCCGCGCGCACGGTTGCGCGGTTGTTCACCCCCTCCTCGCTGGAGGCCCTGGCATCGCACGCCGACCTGATCGAGCGACGCTGCCAGCCCATCGAACTCGGCGGCATGCTGGTCAGCAACCAGGCGCACCTGAAGGCGGCGCTGCGGCGATTGCGCTACTGGCAGGCGCGCGAGGGTTGCCTGTGCGCGCTCAACCCCACCTACCCGTTCTTCGATCCCCGGCGCCTGATCGAACAGGGCCACATGCAGCTGCTCTCGTTGCAGGAGGCCGAGGATGGTTGGGGCGATTGCCACATGGTCGCCTGTGCACACTGCGGCCAGCACTGGCAGGCAATCGACCGCGAATACCATTACCCGTGGTGGGAATGGCTTTCCGGCTGAGCGCGGCCGGACGCACGTGACCGGGCTTACGGCCGCCAGTTGGCGTTGTTCTCCCAGAACGCCACCGAACGCTGGTAGGCCTCACGGTCCAGCGGCACGCCGGAACCCCCCTCCTCCACACCGAGCGCATTGCGCATCATCGTGATCGGCGCCATCGGCACTTCTTCCGGTTCGGCGGTGTAGATGCAACCGACGATGCCCCAGTCCGCATCGATCGGTGAGCCCTCTTTGGCCAGCTGCTCGGCGCTGTACAGGATCACCACCAGGTAGTTCGCACGCGGCGATTCGACGCCTTCGAACCAACGCACCAGCACCGGCAGCTCATCGCGGTTGCGCGCTTCGTAGCCGCTGCGCAGCAGGTGGCGGTTGGCATCGGTGACCGGCACGGTCAGGCAGCGCGTGCTGGTCCAGTTCTCGTAGACGAACAGCTTGCAGAACGGCGCGTAGCCGTCGAGCACCTTCAGCGGTGCGTGTGCGTTGAGATACGCCTCGAACTGCTCGGCAGTGCAGTCCTGGATGGTGTTGCCGCGCGGCACGCGCGGGAACAGGCGGGGACGGGCGAAATCGGTAAGGACGATGGACATGGTGTGCGGCGTGATCAGGAATTCAGTGGCACAGGGTACCCGCCCTTCCCCCTTCGCGGCAGGCGCTTCACACATTCATTGCACATCCATCTTGATGAAGCGATATACTGGTTCGCACCCGCCGCCATCGCCCGTGCCATGACCGCCATCAGCTTCGAGTTCTATCCGCCCAAGACCGACGAACAGCGCAGCCAGCTCGACCGTGCCGCGGCGAAGCTGAAGGACTACGCGCCCGAGTACGTGTCCTGTACGTTCGGCGCCGGTGGCTCGACCCTGAGCTACACCTCCGAGACCGTGCGCCATCTCAACCAGCACCACGGCTTCGAGGCGGCGCCTCATCTCTCCTGTGTCGGCGGCACCCGCCAGGAAATCCGCGAGCTGCTCAAGCTGTACCGCGCGATCGGCTGCCGCCGGCTGGTCGCACTGCGCGGTGACCTGCCCTCGGGCATGGGCTTTCCTGGCGACCTGCGCTACGCCGCCGAACTGATCGCCTTCATCCGTGCCGAACATGGCAATGCCTTCCGCATCGAGGTCGGTGCCTACCCCGAAACACATCCGCAGGCCTCCGATGCCCTGGCCGACCTGAAGCACTTCAAGGCCAAGATCGATGCCGGCGCCGACGCGGCGATCACCCAGTACTTCTTCAACCCCGACGCCTACTTCCACTTCGTGGATGAAGTGCGCCGGCTTGGCGTGGACGTGCCGATCACGCCCGGCATCATGCCGATCGCCAACTTCAGCCAGCTGCGCCGCTTCTCCGAGCAATGCGGTGCCGAGATCCCGCGCTGGATCGGCCGCAAGATGCAGGCCTACGGCGATGACGCGGCATCGGTGCGTGCATTCGGCGCCGAAGTGGTGGCCAAGCTGTGCCAGCGCCTGATCGAAGGCGGCGCGCCGGGCCTGCACTTCTACACACTGAACCTGGCCAAGCCGACAACGGCCGTGTTGAAACTGCTGCAGGGCTGAAAGCACGCTGCACGCGTGCATTCGGCGCTACCCTGCGTCGATGAGATCCATTTCACTCCTGCTGCTGCCGCTGCTGCTGTCCGCTGCGCCCGGCGTTGCCCACGGCCAGGCCTCGCGCCTGAACCGCTGCACCGATGCACAAGGCCAGAGCGTCTACACCGACCGGCCCTGCGACAGCATCGGCGCGCGATCACGGCTGCCACCTCCCGCTCCTGCCGGCAACCACCTGCCGCAGGACTCGCTGGGGGCGCGCTGCCCGCGCCGCCTGAGCGAGCTGGTACAGGCCCTGCGCACCGGCATTACCGGCAACGACGTGAACCGCTTGTCCTCACTCTATCTCTGGGGGGCGGTGTCCGACGCGGGCGCGCAGCGCATCCTCGGCCAGCTGGAGTCGCTGGCGCGGCGGCCACTGGTGGACGTCGTGCCGGTCTATCCGCAGCAGGCACAGGCCGTTCTCCAGGACGAGGATCCTGCACTGGCCGGATCCGCGACCGAGCCCTCCGCATCGCGCCATCCCGTAGGCCTGCGGCTTGAGCAGACGCTGCCTGGCAGCGCCACCCGCGCCGCGACGGTGCTGGGACTGCGACGTCAGTACGGCTGTTTCTGGATCACATTGTGATCGCTAGGGGTCCGATCCCGGCAATGGGGTCAGAGCCCGGCTGCGCGGGGATCTGACCCGCGAGCGTGCTCTACTCCGGCCACAGGCTGCGGATGGCGGCGATGCCCTGCCCACCATGGCGGCGCGCCTCAGCGACCTGGCCGCGTGCCATCCCACCCAGCGCGTAGATGGGCAGCGATACCTGTGCACGCAGGGCGGCAAACGCATCCCAGCCCAGCGGCGTTGCCTCGGGATGGCTGGCGGTCGCCTGCACCGGCCCAAGCACGGCGAAGTCGCATCCCAGCCGTTGTGCGGCCTGCAGCTGCTCAAGATCGTGGCAGGAGGCTCCCACCAGCTGCCCATCCGGCAACGGTCGCGCCTGCAGGGACAACAGCTGTTCGCTGCCCAGATGCACGCCGACACCCAGCGAGCGCGCCAGTTCGATATCGCGGTTCAGCAGCCACTGCACCCCGCGCCGGTGCGCGCGCAGCGCCTGCTCGATCAGGGCCTGACGGCGAGGATGCTGCAGCGGCAGGCGCAGCTGGATGCGCTGCTGGCCGCCACTGACCGCGCGCTGCAGCCGTTCCTGCCACTGCCGTTGACCGGCATCGTCCTCACCCGGTGCAGGGGTGACCAGGTAGCAGTCGGGCTCGCGCAGTGCCGCCACCACCGGCAGGTCGGCCGGCGGCATCGAGTAGCGTCCGAGCTTGTCCTGCGCGACCCAGGTGATGGCCTGGCCTTCGCGACCGCGCGGTGTGCCCTTCCAGCTGCGGACGTGCCGCACTTCCAGCGTCAGGTGCTTGTCCGGGTACCGCTGTGGCACGTCCATGATCCAGTCGCCGACCTCGGCTTCGATGCCCAGTTCCTCGCGCAGTTCACGCACCAGGGCCTGCGCGGAGGTTTCGCCCGCTTCGCGCTTGCCGCCGGGGAACTCCCACAGGCCGGCCATGTCGCGGTTCTCGGTACGACGGTTGAGCAGCACGCGGCCACGGGCGTCGGTGATGACGGCCGCCACGACATGGATCGATCGGGTGGGGGAAGGCATGCAGGGAGCATGCCTACAACAGGGGGACCGGCGCAATCGCGGATCGCGTACTTTCCTGCCCCAGAACGGGAGAGCCCCGCTTTCGCGGGGCTCTCTGGCCGGTCAGCTCAGCTGGCCGTGGCAGTGCTTGTACTTCTTGCCACTGCCGCACGGGCACGGATCGTTGCGGCCGATCTTGGCTTCTTCGCGCTGCACCTGGGCCACGCCCTGCTGCGCGGCCTGCACCTGCGCCGCTTCCTCGTCGGCGCTGTAGCCGCCGGCGTCCTGGTGCTGGAACTGCGACTGGCGCAGGCGTGCCTCGACCTGCTGGCGCTCGGCCGCTTCCAGTGCCTGCACTTCCTCGTCGCTGCGGATGCGCACGCGGGCGAGCAGGGTCACCACTTCGCGCTTGACGTTCTCCAGCATGTCCGAGAACAGCTCGAAGGCTTCCTTCTTGTACTCCTGCTTCGGCTGCTTCTGCGCGTAACCCCGCAGGTAGATGCCCTGGCGCAGGTAGTCCATGCGTGCCAGGTGCTCCTTCCAGCTCTGGTCCAGCACGGTCAGCATCACATGCTTTTCCAGCGCGCGCATGGTCTCGTCGCCGACGCTGGCTTCCTTCTCGGCGAAGTGCTGGTTGACGCGCTCCTGCACCTTGGCGGCGATGGTTTCGGCGTCCAGTTCCTCGTGCGACTTGACCAGGTCGGTCAGCGACATCTGCAGGCCGAACTCCGACTCCAGGGTCGCTTCCAGGCCACGCAGGTCCCACTGCTCGTCTACCGAGTTCGGCGGCACGAAGCGCGCAACGATGTCGAAGACGACGTCGTCGCGGATGCCATCGACGTTCTCCTTCACCGATTCGGCGTCCAGCAGTTCATCGCGCTGGGCGTAGATGACCTTGCGCTGGTCGTTGTTGACGTCGTCGAAGTCCAGCAGGTTCTTGCGGATGTCGAAGTTGTGGGCCTCGACTTTGCGCTGCGCCTTCTCGATCTGGCGGCTGACCAGGCGGTCTTCGATGACGTCGTCTTCCTTCATGCCCATCATGCGCATGGCCTTCTGCACCCAGTCGGAGGCGAAGATGCGCATCAGGTTGTCTTCCAGCGACAGGTAGAAGCGGGACGAACCCGGGTCGCCCTGGCGGCCCGAACGGCCACGCAGCTGGTTGTCGATACGACGCGATTCATGGCGCTCGGTGCCGACGATGTGCAGGCCGCCTGCCGCCTTCACTGCTTCGTGGCGCTGCTGCCAGTCGGCCTTGATCGCCGCCTTCTGTTCATCGGTGGCATCTTCGCCCAGCGCATGCAGCTCGGCTTCCAGCGAACCACCGAGCACGATGTCGGTACCACGACCGGCCATGTTGGTGGCGATGGTCACCGCGCCGGGACGACCGGCATTGGCGACGATGGTCGCTTCGCGGTCATGCTGCTTGGCGTTGAGCACTTCGTGCTTCACGCCCGCCTTGCGCAGGTGCTCGGACAGCATTTCCGAGGTTTCGATCGAGGTGGTACCGACCAGCACCGGCTGGCCGCGCTTGGCGCATTCCTCGATGTCGGCCAGCACCGCGTTGAACTTGCCCTTGCGGTTGAGGAACACCTGGTCCGGGCTGTCCTTGCGGATGGTCGGGCGGTTGGTCGGGATCACCACCACTTCCAGGCCGTAGATGCTCTGGAACTCGAATGCTTCGGTATCGGCCGTACCGGTCATGCCGGACAGCTTCTTGTACATGCGGAACAGGTTCTGGAAGGTAATGCTGGCCAGCGTCTGGTTCTCACGCTGCACCGGCACGCCTTCCTTCGCCTCCACCGCCTGGTGCAGGCCGTCGGACCAGCGGCGACCGGCCAGGGTACGGCCGGTGAACTCGTCCACGATCACCACTTCACCATCGCGCACGATGTAGTCCACGTCACGCTGGTAGATGGCATGCGCGCGCAGGGCGGCGTTGAGGTGGTGGACCACGGTCAGGTTCTGCGCCGCGTACAGGCCTTCGGTGTCGCCGTTGAGGATGCCGGCCTCGACCAGCAGCTGTTCGGCGTGCTCCATGCCCGCTTCGGACAGGTGCACCTGCTTGCCCTTCTCGTCGACCCAGAAGTCGCCCTCGCCGTCTTCCACTTCCTGCTTGACCAGGTTCGGCACGATGCGGTTGACGCGGATGTACAGCTCCGGGGAATCGTCGGCCGGGCCGGAGATGATCAGCGGGGTGCGTGCTTCGTCGATCAGGATGGAGTCGACTTCGTCGACGATGGCGTAGTGCAGGCCGCGCTGATAGCGATCGGCCTTGGACAGCGCCATGTTGTCGCGCAGGTAGTCGAAACCGAATTCGTTGTTGGTGCCGTAGGTGATGTCGGCGGAATAGGCTTCGCGCTTGTCGCTGTGCGGCATGCCCGGATACACCACGCCCACGCTCAGGCCCAGCCAGTTGTACAGCTTGCCCATCTGCGCGGCATCGCGGCGGGCCAGGTAGTCGTTCACGGTGACCACGTGCACGCCCTTGCCTTCCAGCGCGTTGAGGTACACCGGCAGCGTGGCCACCAGGGTCTTGCCTTCACCGGTACGCATTTCGGCGATCTTGCCCAGGTGCAGGACCATGCCGCCGATCAGCTGCACGTCGTAGTGGCGCATGCCGAGCACGCGGCGACCGGCTTCGCGGCAGACCGCGAATGCTTCCGGCAGGACCTTGTCCAGGGCCTCACCGCCGGCGATGCGCTGCTTGAACTCCGGCGTCTTGGCCTGCAGCTGCTCGTCGGAAAGCTTCTCGATCTCCGGCTCCAGCGCATTGATCTTGGCGACGATGCGGTTGAGCTGGCGCAGCTGTCGTTCGTTACGACTGCCAAATACGCGGGTAAGCAGGCTGTTGATCATTGAAGGAACCGGGTTGGATGGACACGACGCCCGGCCTTCCCTGGGGAATCCGTCCGCCGCAAACGAAACAGGGCGCTTGGCGCCCTGTCGATGGCAACACCCATTGTAGCTTGGGACGGCCGGGAGGGGTTTCAAGCGTCCCGTGCGGCGTGATCGGCCCGGATCCGGCAGACCGGGGTTGAGCAAAGGGGTCAGATCCCTTTCGCCGTGGCGAAAGGATCTGACCCCAAGGAGGGTGGCGGGGGGGCCAGGCCCCCCCCGGGAAAACACCCCGCGGGTTAAACCCCCCCCCCGGGGGGGCCCCGCCCCCCGGGGCCGGGGCGGGGGGGGCCACCAAGGCGGTTTAGA
>NZ_JBRRES010000037.1:0-37229 GCF_056760395.1 Stenotrophomonas sp. STEN009
CACCACATCACTGCCGACGGTTTCTACCGTGGCAAGAAGGTCATCCAGACCAAGACCTCGGCCGTCGAAGAAGATTGATGTGCCGGGAAGGGGGGGGGGGGGGGGGGCCCGCCCGCGGGGGGGGGTGTGGCCCGGGGGGGGGGGGGGGGGCCGCGCCGCCCCCCCCCCCCGGCGGATGCGACGGGGCGCTCATTCGTCCAGGAACAGGCTCACCACATCATTGGTGAAACGGCGGCCCAGTTCGGTCGGGCGGACCTGGCCATCGGCCGTCTCCAGCCAGCCGCGCTGCACGGCCTCGGCCAGCGGTGCGTCGAGCACGCTGCGCGGCAGGCCGGTGCGCGATTCAAAATCACGCAGGCTGAAGCCCTCGTGCAGGCGCAGCAGGTTGAGCATGTACTCGAACGGAAGCCGCGCGGGCGTGATCACGTCATCGCCACCGAACGACGCCGGGGTGCCAGCGCTGTCCAGGTAGGCCTGCGGATGCTTGAGCTTCCAGCGCCGCAGCACGTGCTCTTCGGCGCCGGAACTGATCTTGCCGTGTGCACCGGCGCCGATGCCCAGGTAATCGCCGAAGCGCCAGTAGTTCAGATTGTGCGCGCTCTGCCGGCCGGGGCGCGCGTAGGCGCTGACCTCGTACTGGCCGAAGCCGGCCTGCGCCAGCAGCGCCTGGCAGTGTTCCTGCATGTCCCAGGCGTTGTCTTCATCGGGAATGCCCTGCGGCGGGCGCGCGAAGAACACCGTGTTCGGTTCCAGGGTCAGCTGGTAGTGCGAGATGTGCGCCGGCTGCAGTGCAAAGGCGCGCTCGAGGTCCGATTCGGCACCGGCCAGCGTCTGCTCGGGCAGTGCGTACATCAGGTCGATGTTGAAATTGTCGTACCCCGCATCCTGGGCCATCTTCACCGCACGCTCGGCTTCGCCACTGTCGTGGATGCGGCCCAGCCGCTTCAGCGCTTCGTCGTCGAAGCTCTGGATGCCGAAGCTCAGGCGGTTCACGCCAGCCGCGCGGTAGCGGTCGAAGCGGCCATGCTCGGCGGTGCCGGGATTGGTTTCCAGCGTGATCTCGGCGTTCGGCGCGAAGCGCAGGCGGGCGCTGGCCTGCTGCAGGAAGCGATCGATCGCCTCCGGCGGGAACAGGCTGGGCGTGCCACCGCCGAAGAACACGCTGTGCACCACCCGGCCCCAGACCAGCGGCAGGTCCTGGTCCAGGTCGCGCAGCAGTGCATCGATGTAGGCCTCGAACGGCAGCTCGCCCTTGGCCTGGTGCGAGTTGAAATCGCAGTACGGGCATTTGCGCACGCACCACGGCAGGTGCACGTACAACGACAGCGGCGGTGGCACCAGTCGCGGTGGGCTGTCGTG
This sequence comes from Stenotrophomonas sp. STEN009, assembly GCF_056760395.1. Lineage (NCBI taxonomy): Bacteria > Pseudomonadati > Pseudomonadota > Gammaproteobacteria > Lysobacterales > Lysobacteraceae > Stenotrophomonas > Stenotrophomonas sp. STEN009. The sequence continues at coordinate 1,360 of NZ_JBRRES010000037.1, forward strand.
GTCAGCGGAGCAGGCTTCGCCGGGCAGGTGGTTGCAGTGGTCGTGGGCGTGCGGCATGGGCTTCATCGGTAGTGCCGGCCGTTGGCCGGCTTCCCTGGTTCAATCGGATGGCTTCAGTACAGCGTCGCCAGCTGCTGCTTGAGCTGCTGCAGGGCAATGGCACGGTGGCTGATGGCGTTCTTCAGGGCCGGCTCCATTTCCGCAGCGGTCAGGCCGTGGGTGGTGTCCAGGAATACCGGGTTGTAGCCAAAACCGTTCGTGCCACGCAGTTCGCGGATGATCTGGCCTTCCCAGCGGCCCTCGCAGATCAGCGGCTGCGGGTCGGTGGCGTGGCGCAGCAGCACGATCACCGCATAGAAGCGGGCGCTGCGCTGGCCATCGGGGATGTCGGCCATCGCGTCCAGCAGCTTGGCGTTGTTGGCGGCGGCATTGGTCGGGTGGCCGGCATAGCGCGCGCTGTACAGGCCGGGTGCGCCGCCGAGCGCATCGACGATCAGCCCCGAATCATCCGCCAACGCCGGCAGGCCGGTCGCTTCGCAGGCCGCGCGCGCCTTCAGCAGCGCGTTCTCGACGAAGGTCAGGCCGGTCTCGTCGACGTCGCCCAGGCCCAGTTCGGCGGCCGACGTGATCTGCAGCGGCAGGTCGGCAAGGATCTCCTGCATCTCCACCAGCTTGCCGGCGTTGTGGCTGGCCAGTACCAGTTTCTTCATTGACGGGGCTCCAGCAGGTCCCAGGTGTTGCCATACAGATCGCGGAAGACCGCGACCGTTGCATAGGGTTCTTCGCGCGGCGATTCCAGGAACTCCACCCCGGCGGCCAGCATCGCCGCATGGTCGCGGTGGAAGTCGTCGGTGTTGAGGAAGAACGCAACGCGCCCACCGGTCTGGTTGCCGATGCGGCTGCGCTGTTCCTCGTCACTGGCGCGCGCCAGCAGCAGGGCGGCGGCGCTGCCGTCGGTCGGTCCGACCACGACCCATCGCTTGTGGCCCTGGTCGATGTCCTCCAGCAGTGCGAAGCCGAGCTTGCCGGTGTACCAGGCGATGGCCTCGTCATAGTCGGCCACCACCAGGGTGGTCAGGGCAAGGCGCCGGTTCATGCCGACAGCGCCGCCTGCTGTGCGGCCAGCAGTTCGTTCACGCCCTTTTCGGCCAGTCCCAGCAGCGCGTCCAGTTCATCGCGGCGGAAGGCATGGCCTTCGGCAGTGCCCTGCAGCTCGATGAAGCCACCGCCATCGTTCATCACCACGTTCATGTCGGTGTCGCAGTCGCTGTCTTCGGCGTAGTCCAGGTCCAGCACCGGAGTGCCGCGGTAAACGCCCACCGACACCGCTGCCACCGCACCCAGGATCGGGTTGCGCTTGATCTCGCCGCGCTTGATCAGCACGTTCACGGCGTCGACCAGGGCCACGTAGGCGCCGGTGATGGCCGCGGTGCGGGTGCCGCCGTCGGCCTGCAGCACGTCGCAGTCCAGGGTGATGGTGCGTTCGCCGAGGGCATTGCGGTCCACGCAGGCGCGCAGGCTGCGGCCGATCAGGCGCTGGATCTCCAGCGTGCGGCCGCCCTGCTTGCCACGCGCCGCTTCACGGTCGCTGCGGGTGTGGGTGGCGCGCGGCAGCATGCCGTACTCGGCGGTCACCCAGCCTTCGCCCTTGCCGCGCAGGAAGCCCGGAACCCGGTTCTCGACGCTGGCCGTGCACAGCACGCGGGTTTCACCGAAGCACACCAGTACCGAGCCTTCGGCGTGGCGGGTGAAGCCGCGTTGGATGACGACCGGGCGGAGCTGGTCGGGCTGGCGGCCACTGGGGCGGGAATCGGACATGATGCGGGTTCCGTAAGGGCGGGGAGTACGCCGCCATGCCCGCGACCTTCACGGGGCGGGCAGGGGGGCTCTGGTGAGGGCGCTAGGGTACCATTCCCCCTTTGCACGCACCGGACACATTCCATGATTCGAAGCATGACCGCCTACGCGGGTGGCGAGCGGGTCACCCCGTGGGGCACGCTGGGCTGCGAGCTGCGCTCGGTCAACCACCGCTTCCTGGAGGTCGGCACCCGCCTGCCTGAAGAGCTGCGGGCATTGGAGCCGCAGCTGCGCGAGCGCATCGCCGCGCGCCTGAGCCGCGGCAAGCTGGATCTGGTGCTGCGACTGCGTGCGCCGGACGCGGCGGGGAATCTGCAGGTCGATGAGGCCCTGCTGGGCCAGCTCGGGCATCTGGCCCACCGCCTGACGTCGGATTTTCCCAACCTGCAGGTGAGCTTCACCGATCTGCTGCAGCTGCCGGGTGTGACCCGGGGCGAGGCCACCGATGCGGCGGCCCTGCAGGTCGAGGCGCTGGCCTTGCTGGATCAGGTGCTGGACGGATTCGTCGAAGCCCGCGAGCGTGAGGGCGGCAAGCTCGCCGCGGCCATTGCCGAGCGCGTGGATGGCATCGAGCGCATCGCGGGTGACGTCCGCACGCTGATTCCCGCCATCCGTGATGGCCAGCGTGCCAAGCTGGCTGCGCGCCTGGCCGATCTGCCGCATCCGGTCGATCCCGGCCGCGCCGAGCAGGAACTGGTGCTGTGGCTGCAGAAGCTGGACGTGGATGAGGAGCTGGACCGCCTGTCGAGCCACATCGTCGAGATCCGCCGCGTGCTCACGCAGCGCGAGCCGGTCGGCCGCCGCCTGGACTTCCTGCTGCAGGAGTTCAATCGTGAAGCCAACACGCTGGGCTCGAAGTCGGTGGACAGCCGCACGTCCAATGCCGCGGTCGAGCTGAAGGTGCTGATCGACCAGATCCGCGAGCAGGTGCAGAACATCGAGTGATGCTGCGGGGCGCCTTCGGGCGCCCTCATCGTTTCAGCGCACGCTGACGCCGGCAGGCCCCGCCAGCAGGTGGCCGATCACCGCGGCCTGGGCAAACCCGGCGCCGGCAAAAACGGCATTCACCGCATCCACGGCGTCCGCTGCGCAGGATACGAGCAGGCCGCCGCTGGTCTGCGGGTCGGTCAGCAGTGGCTGCCAGTGGGCGGCCACGCCTTCGGCGAAATGCACCTGGCCGCCATACGAGGCCCAGTTGCGGTTGGATGCGCCGGTAACGCAGCCACGTTGCAGCAGGTCCAGGGTCTGCGGCAGCAGAGGCACCTGTGTGCTGTCCACCTCGGCGGCGACCCCGCTGGCACGGCACACCTCCAGCAGATGGCCGAGCAGGCCGAAGCCGGTGACGTCGGTCATGGCATGCACGCCGTCCAGCGCGGCAAGGGGCAGGCCCACGCTGTTCAGGCGGGTGGTCGACTCGACCATCTGCCGGTAGCCCTCGGCATTCAGCACTTCTTTCTTCAGCGCCGACGAATACACGCCCACGCCCAATGGCTTGCCCAGCACCAGCACATCGCCGGCGCGGGCATCGGCATTGCGCTTGAGCTGCTGCGGATCCAGCACGCCGATCGCGGCCAGGCCATAGATCGGCTCCACCGAGTCGATGCTGTGGCCCCCGGCCACCACGATGCCGGCGTCGGCACAGGCACGTTCGCCGCCCTGCAGGATGCCGCGGATCGTGTCCTGTGGCAGCGTATTGATGGGCATGCCGACGATGGCCAGTGCGAACAGCGGCCGCGCGCCCATCGCATACAGGTCCGACAGCGCATTGGTGGCGGCGATGCGGCCGAAGTCGAATGGGTCATCGACGATCGGCATGAAAAAGTCGGTGGTGGCGACGATCGCCTGGCGATCATCAAGCCGGTAGACCGCGGCATCGTCACTGGTCTCGCGGCCGACCAGCAGTTCGGCCGGCGCAGGGAACGCCGGGGTGCCCCGCAGCAGTTCGGCCAGCACGCCGGGTGCGATCTTGCAGCCACAACCGCCGCCGTGGGCCAGCGAAGTCAATCGCTGCGGAGCCTCGGCCGACGGGGGGAGTGGGGACTGCACATGCGAGGCCATGCCGGCATCTCCTGCAGGAACACGAATGGCGGAAGGCAGCAGGAGTCGAACCTACCAGGGAGCGATCGACGCCCCCTGCTGGGTTTGAAGCCCAGCCGCATGCCCGGATGCGCATGCCTTCCGAAGGTACGGCGGTACCGGTGCAGTCAACCGTGGGCGGTGTTCCATTGCAGGTCGCCGCGCGGCCGATGCTGGTCACCGACGCGTCGAGTGTAGCCAACGCGATTGAAGAACTCCAAGATCTGGATGCTGCGCTTGCGGCCCAGGCCGATGGCATCGCGGAATGCTGCCGCGTCCACCATGCCCGTTGCCTGTGACAGCCGGGCGACCGTTGCCGCCAGCGCGTCGATGCGGGCCGGTGCGTAGAACAGGTCCGGCACCACCTGGAACAGCTCGCCGCGCGCTGCGGCGCGACGCAGGACCGCACGCATCTCCTCCTCGGCGAAGCCGAGATCGGCCGCAAGCGTGCGCACCCAGGGCGGATCGAAACCACCGGCATCCAGACGCGGGAGCACGCGTTCGAGAAGCGCGCGCTCGCGTTCCGGCGGCGCATGGTCGTGGCCTGGCAGCCGCCACCACGCGCCCACGCGCTGCAACGCGCCATCGTCGAACAGGTCCTGCAGCAGCGCGTTCCAGAGACTGGTCGAGAGCGCGGGCAGGGTACTGCGCTGCAGGCGCCCGCTGTCGACACCGGGCTCGTCCGGCCGTCGCTCGTGCCAGTCATGCAGTGAGCGGATCACCTGTTCGCGCAGCGCCTGCCAATGCGAGGTGAGGATGATCACCGTGTCCTCGCGGGTGGCGATGCGCCGGGCATCTGCAGGGAGATCGATCTGTGCGGCCTCACGCCGGCAGTAGCGTTGCAGTGCGGCCAGCGCGATGCCGGCCGGTGCCTGCTGCAGCAGCGGGCCGATTCCCGTGCCTGCGGCCAGTTGCTCCAGGGCTGCCAACCACGCCCGGCGTGCCGGGCTGCGCCGACGTCGTTGCGGTGGATCGGGATCGAGCACGGTGCCGCCGCCCAGCGTATGCGCTGCAGCCGAATCGCGGGCGATGAAGCGGTCGCCGCACATCGCGCAGACCGGGGCATCGAACACCAGCTGCACCAGCTGGCCGTTGCCACTGTCTTCATCCTCCAGCAGCACCACATGGGCCTGCCGGTGCATCGTGCCCCAGTGGATGTGCAGCGGTGTCCAGTTGCGCAGGGGCCGCACCTGTGCCGCAAGGCGAAGGCGTACGTCGACCCGGGTGGTGGCCTGCAGCGCGCGCGGATCGGCGATCCAGTCGCCGCGGGTGATGCCGTCGCGGGCGATGGCGGCCAGGTTCAGGGCACAGCGCTGTCCCGCGGCAGCCTGTCCACTGGCCTGGTTCTGCGCATGGATGCTGCGGATGCGCACGTCGATGGCGGTCGGCATCAACTGCAGATGCGCGCCGACCGCGGCCACGCCGCCCTGTACCGCGCCGGTGACCAGTGTGCCGTGACCGGCCAGCGAGAACACGCGATCCACCGGCATGCGGAACAGCTCGCTGCGGCGCTGGGCCGTCCGGCGGCTGTCGTTAGCGGCGGCCCACGCATGCAGGTGGGCGCGCAGCGCATGGATGCCGGCATCCGCGCTGTCGGTGCTGTTGCAGGCGAATACTGCAGACCCCTGCAGCGGTGTGCCGGCCAGCAGGGCAACGATCTCCGCTTCTGCCTCGGCAATGCGCGCCGCATCCACACGGTCGATCTTGGTCAATGCCACTGCAGCGCGGTCCACACCCAGCAGCTGCAGGATCGACAGATGCTCACGGGTCTGCGGCATCACGCCGTCATCGGCGGCGATCACCAGCAGCGCCACATCGATGCCGGTGGCACCGGCCACCATCGTGTGCACGAAGCGCTCGTGACCCGGCACATCGACGAAGCCCAGCATCGCCGGAGGCCCCTCTCCGCGTGCGGCCTCCACCGGCACATAGGCATACCCCAGTTCTATGGAGATGCCGCGCGCGCGCTCTTCCTGCAGGCGATCGGTTTCGATGCCGGTCAGTGCCCGCACCAGGCTGGTCTTGCCATGGTCGATATGCCCGGCGGTACCGACGATCATGCCTGCAGCGCGCTCCACTGGGCGAGGAAAGCAGCCTCATCCCCGTACTCAAGCCCGCGCAGGTCAAGCCACAGCGCATCCTCGGCAATGCGCCCGAGCACCGGCCGTGGCAGGCCGCGCAGGCGCTTGGCCAGACGGTCCAACCCGGCAGCTGCAGCGACGCGGATGCGCAGGCCGGCGCTGGCCAGTTGCGCCTGTGGCTGCGCGCCACTGCCGACCTGGCTGTACATCGGCACCGCTTCAACCGCGTAATGCGCGGCCAGCGCCTGCTGCACGGAAGGCAGCAGGCGCTGTGCCTGCGCATGGATGTCTCCCTGTTCGCGGGACAGCGTGCGCAGGGTCGGCAGCCGCTGCGGCAGCAGTTCCGGTTCGCGGTACAGCGACAGTACCGCTTCCAGCGCGGCCAGGCCCATCTTGTCCATACGCAGGGCGCGCTTGAGCGGATTGCGGTTGATGCGTGCGATGAGGTCGGCGCGGCCGGCAATGATCCCGGCCTGCGGTCCACCGAGCAGCTTGTCGCCGCTGAACGAGACGAGGTCGGCGCCCGCCGCCAGCGTCTCCTGCACTGTAGGTTCGCGCGGCAGGCCGTGGGCAGACAGGTCGCACAGGCTGCCACTGCCAAGGTCCACCGCCAGTGGCAGCCCGTGCCCGTGCGCGATCGATGCCATCCGTGCAGTATCGACCTTGGCGGTGAAGCCGGTGATGGCGTAGTTGCTGGCGTGCACTTCCATCAGCAGCGCGGTGCGCGTGCCGATGGCGCTGTCGAAGTCGGCCGGATGGGTGCGGTTGGTGGTGCCCACTTCGCGCAGCCGCGCACCGGCGCTGCGCATTACATCGGGAATTCGGAAGGCGCCGCCGATTTCCACCAGTTCGCCCCGCGACACGATTACCTCGCGGCGATTGGCCAGGCTGTTGAGCAGCAACAGGACTGCTGCTGCGTTGTTGTTGACCACGGTCGCCGCTTCGGCGCCGGTCAGTTCGCAGACCAGTGCCCGCACGCGCGCATCGCGGTCCCCCCGACGGCCCAGGGCGATGTCGAATTCCAGATCCACCGGCGCCGTCATCGCGCGGGTCACTGCGCGTACCGCGGCGTCCGGCAACAGCGCGCGGCCGAGATTCGTATGCAGCACCGTGCCGGTGAGGTTGAATACCGGCCGCAGATCCAGGCGTGCATCGGCTGCCAGCGCCGACTGCAGGGCCGCGACCACGCCGGGTTCCGCGACGGCCCGCTGCAGCTGTTCCGGTGACAGCTGGCCGCAGCCGCTGCGCTCGCGCAACCCCTGCACGTGCTCGCGCAGCAGATGGGCGATGCGGCTGCGGCCGTGGTCCCTGATCAGCGTCGACAACGCCGGCAGGCGCAGCAGGCGGTCCAGCGAGGGCAGGGCGCTGGCCGGGGCGGTGGGGGCGTGCACGCGAGGCATCGGTTCAGTCGCCGTCGGACTGCCAGAGCAGCGGATTCTGGCTGGCGCGCATGTAGCCTTCCTCGCCCAGCAACAGATCCAGCGCCAGCGTGCCGAGGTCGTCGGCGACCGGCTCCAGCGCCGGATCCTTCTCCAGATACAGAATCTTGCGGTAGCTGTGGCAGTGATCGCAGGTCTCGGCGCGGATCGCGCCTTCACGCACCACCTCGCCTGCATCGCCGTCGACCTCGGCCAGCGCGCGATAGGCGATGTCCTTGCCGGCCGCGCCGCATTGGCTGCACTGCACGCGCACGTAGTGCCACTGGCAGGCGCACAGCGAGCACGACAGATAGCGGTAGGAGGCGTAGGGTGGGCGCGCCTGCACCACACTGGCCACCGGCAACGAGCCGCACAGCGGGCACAGCCCGGGTGCATCGGCAAGCGGTTTCAGGTCGGTCGGGCGGAAGCTGGCCGCGAGTACGGCCCAGTACACCTGCAGCGCGTTCATCACCAGCAGGGCAGCGACCGCGTCCAGCGACGGTGCGTCGTCGCGCTCCAGCACCGCATGCGCCTGTGCATCCAGCCAGGCGTCAGCGGCCGCGGCAACCCGTTGCAGTTCCTGTCGGGTCTCCGCAGGCAGCCCGGCTTCATCGGCGCAGTGCCGGCACAGCGCGCGCAACCAGTCGCGCCATCGGCCATCGAGCTGAAGTGTGTTGGCGGGCCGCAATGGCATGCCGGCGCTGGCCGCCGCGCTCGACTGCTGCGCGCGGGCCTGCGCCTGCAGCGCCTCGCGTTGCTGCGGCGTCAGTTCGTCCAGCAGCGCCTGTTGTGCATCGGCCAGTGCCGCCAGCAGCTGCAGATAGCCACCGATGGCACTGCGTCCGGCCAGGCTGCGCAGCCGGTCCGCACGTCCGCCGAACAGCGAGGCGGCATCCGGCAGAATGATGCGCGGGACATCGCGCGAGGCCAGCGTCTCGATCTCACCGGGTTCAAGGATGCGTTGCGCCATGCGGGGCCAGCCGGAAGAACCAGCCTCCATCCTCGCCGTTGTCGACGCTGGCGTCCAGCGTGCTGCCAGCCACCTGAAAGGTCGGGGTCAGATCCGTTTTCCAAAGGAAAACGGATCTGACCCCATCGGTTGACCCCATCGGTTGTTGCCGTGTTCATCGTGTCGACCAAGGTCGACACCCACCAACAGCAGCGGGACCCGCCCCGCCATCCCTCAGGAAGCCCGCTTCTGACGTTGACGTTGACGTTGATCCGGCGGGTGCAGGGCCGCAGGCCCTGCCGTTACCCCTCTCCGCGCCGCCCGCGCAGGATGTCCCTGAACCACTGCCGATGGTGCTTGTAGGCCCACCCATAGGTCACCTTGCCCTGGGTCATCGCGCGCACCGAACCCTTGATCCAGATCGCGGCATAGATGTGCACCACGATGGCGCACACCAGTACCCAGCCGAACAGTGCGTGCACCAGCACCGAAAAACGGATCACGCCGATCGGGAACAGATGGCTGAAATACTGCCGCCAGATCACGAAGCCGGTCAGCAGCAACGCTGAAAGGCAGCCGATGATCGCCCAGAACAGCAGTTTCTGGCCGGCGTTGAAGCGGCCAACCGGTGGCAGTGTCTCATCCTCGTTGCGCAGCACTTCGCGCATGCCGCGCAGCCATGCGCGGTCGTCGGCGGTAGGCAGGTTGTCACGCCACATGCGGAAGGCGAGCAGGGCGAAGCCCACCACCATGGCCAGGCCGACGAAGGGATGCAGGATGCGTGTCCACGGCCCCCCACCGAACAGCGCCGTCAACGGGAACAGCGCAGGGTGGAACAGGGCCAGGCCGGACAGCGCGGTCAGCACGAAGCAGATCGCCACGATCCAGTGGTTGATGCGGGTCGGAGCGCGGTAGCGCACGATCTGGCGGGGGTGCGGGGCGTACTTCATGGCCGCTGCTCCTCTTCGATCTTCTTTGCTTCGTGCTCGGCCTGCTCTTCCTCCTCATCGTTGACCGTGTTGCGGCCGATGCCGATGTAGTGCAGGAAGCCCACGAAGGCTGTCGCGGCGATTGCCAGCACGCCCAGCGGCTTGGCCACCCCCTTCCAGACCTCGACCATGGGGCTGATGCGCGGGTCCTTGGGCAGGTCGGCGTACAGCTCCGGCTTGTCCACGTGCTGCAGCACGTACATCACGTGGGTGCCACCGACGCCCTGCGGGTCGTACAACCCGGCATTCCCGTAGCCGCGTGACTTCAGGTCCTCGACGCGGCCGGCGGCATGCTCGGTCATCGCCTGCTTGCTGCCGAACGTGATCGCCCCGGTCGGGCAGGTCTTCACGCACGCCGGCTCCTGGCCCACGGCCACGCGGTCCGAGCACAGCGTGCACTTGTAGGCCTTGTGGTCCTTCTTGGAGATCCGCGGCACGTCGAACGGGCAGCCGGTCACGCAGTAGCCGCAGCCGATGCAGTTCTCCTCCTGGAAATCGACGATGCCGTTGGCGTACTGGATGATCGCGCCCGGCGACGGGCAGGCTTTCAGGCAGCCCGGGTCGCTGCAGTGCATGCAGCCCTCCTTGCGGATCAGCCACTCCAGCTTGCCCTTCTCGTCCTCGTACTCGCGGAACTTCATGACCGTCCACGACTGGTCGCTCAGGTCCGGCGGGTTGTCATAGCTGCCGACGCAGCTGCCGACCTCGTCGCGCAGGTCGTTCCACTCCATGCAGGCGACCTGGCAGGCCTTGCAGCCGATGCACTTGCTCACGTCGATCAGTTTGGCGACCTGTCCGGTGTGGGAACCGCGCGCCTGCGGCGAGGGCGTGGTGGTGGCCGAGCGGCGGATGATGTCCAGCGATTGCAGTGACATGGCGTGTCTCCTACACCTTCTCGACCTTGACCAGGATGCACTTCGATTCAGGCGTCTGCGAATTGCCGTCACCGATGGCGTTGGTCAGCGTATTGGCGATGTAACCGGGCTTGGCAGCACCCAGGAAGCCCCAGTGGATCGGCACGCCCACCTGGTGCACCGTCCTGCCATCGATCTGCAGTGCCTTGATGCGCTTGGTCACCATCGCTACGGCTTCGATGTGCCCACGCTTGGAGCTGACCCGCACGCGACTGCCGTTGCCGATGCCCAGCTCGTCGGCCAGGGCTGCGCCGATCTCTACGAACTGCTCCGGCTGGATGATGGCGTTGAGCTTGCCGTGCTTGGTCCAGAAGTGGAAATGCTCGGTCAGCCGGTAGGTGGTGGCCACGTGCGGGAACTCGTCCGGCGAGCCGATCTGCGCGCGGTCGCTGTCGAACACGCGCGCGGCCGGATTGTTCAGCGTCAGCGCCTGGCCCGGGCTCAGCGGGTTGCTGCGCAACGGCGTGTCGAAGGGCTCGTAGTGTTCCGGGAACGGGCCTTCGGCCATGCCGGCCTTGGCGAAGAAGCGGGCGATGCCCTCGGGGTTCATGATGAACGGGCCCATCCCGCCGGCCGGGTCTTCATCGGCCTTGAAGTCGGGCACGTCGATGTTGCCCCAGTTCCTGCCGTTCCAGGCGAGCAGGGTGCGTCGTGGATCGAACGGCTGCCCGGCGACGTCGCACGAGGCGCGGTTGTACATCACGCGGCGGTTGGCGGGCCACGCCCAGGCCCAGCCCAGCGTGTTGCCGATACCGGTGGGATCGCTGTTGTCGCGCCGTGCCATCATGTTGCCGGTCGGCCCCCACGCACCGATGTAGATCCAGCAGCCGGAAGACGTGCTGCCGTCGTCGCGCAGGTCGCCGAACGCGGCCAGCTGTTCGCCGGCCTTGCGCACCAGCCGGGTCGGGTCCTTCGGATCGAACACATCCACCAGGGCCTTGCCGTTGTACTCCATCGCCAGTTCTTCCGGCGTCGGCAGTTTCGGGTCGGCGTAATTCCAGGCGAGGTCGCGCACCGGCTCCCACCACGCGCCGCCGTCCTTCTCGTACAGCGCCTTGATGCGGTGGAACAGCTCGGACATGATCTCGATGTCGCTGCGCGCTTCGCCCGGTGCGTTGGCGCCCTTCCAGTGCCATTGCAGCCAGCGCGAGGAGTTCACCACCGCGCCGTTCTCCTCGGCGAACGAGGTGGTCGGCAGGCGGAACACTTCGGTCTGGATGGTGCTCGGGTCGACGTCGTTCAGTGCGCCATGGTTCTGCCAGAAGGCGATCGTTTCGGTTTCCAGCGGGTCCATGCTGACCATGAACTTCAGCTTGGAGAACGCGCTGATCAGCTTGCCCTTGTTCGGTGCCGAGGCCAGCGGGTTGAAGCCCTGGCAGATGTAGCCATGGATCCTGCCTTCGTTCATCAGCTCGTAGGCCTGCAGCATGTCGTAGGGCTTGTCGAGCTTGGGCAGGTGATCGAAGCACCAGTTGTTGTCGGCGGTGGCGGCATCGCCCCACCACGACTTCATCAGACTGACATGGAACTTCGGGTAGTTCTGCCAGAACGACATCTGGTTGGCGCGCAGCGGCTTCTGCGTGCGCTTGGCGATGTAGGCGTTGTAGTCCTGCTCGTCCTGCCTGGGCAGTGTCAGGTAGCCCGGCAGCAGGTCGGACATCAGGCCGATGTCGGTCAGGCCCTGGATGTTGGAATGCCCACGCAGGGCGTTCATGCCGCCGCCGGCCACGCCGATGTTGCCCAGCAGCAGCTGCACCATCGTGCCGGCGCGCACGTTCTGCGCACCGACCGAGTGCTGCGTCCAGCCCAGCGCGTACAGGATGGTCATCGCCTTGTCCTTGCCGGCGGTGGACGCGATCATGTCCCAGATCTGGCGGATGCTGTCGGCGGGCGTACCGCAGATGCGTTCGACCATCTCCACGGTATAGCGCGCGTAGTGCTGCTTGAGCAGGTTGTAGACGCAGCGCGGGTCCTTCAGCGTCGGGTCGCTGCGTACGTAACCGTCGTCGCCATACAGGTAGTCCCAGCTGGAGCGGTCGTAGCTGCGCTTCTGCGGGTCATAGCCCGAGTACAGGCCGTCGGTGAAGGCGAATTCGTCCTTCACCAGGAACGACATGTCGGTGTAGTTCAGCACGTACTCGTGCTGGATGCGGTCCTCGGCCAGCAGGTAGTTGATCAGGCCGCCCAGGAACACGATGTCCGTGCCGGTGCGGATCGGCGCGTAGACATCGGCCACCGCGGCCGAGCGGTTGAAGCGTGGATCGATGACGATCAGGCGGGCCTTGTTGTGTGCCTTGGCCTCGGTCACCCATTTGAACCCGCACGGGTGTGCCTCGGCGGCATTGCCACCCATTATCAGGATCAGGTCGGCATTCTTGATGTCGACCCAGTGATTCGTCATCGCACCTCGGCCTAGCGTCGGGGCAAGACCTGCCACCGTCGGGCCGTGTCAGACACGTGCCTGGTTGTCGAATGCGAGCATTCCAAGCGAGCGGACGACCTTGTGGGTCAATACCGCGGTTTCATTGCTGGTGGCCGAGGCCGCCAGCATGCCGGTGGTCAGCCAGCGGTTGACCGTCTGCCCCGCCTCGTTCTTCTGCACGAAGTTGGCGTCGCGGTCTTCCTTCATCAGCCGCGCGATGCGGTCCAGAGCGTCGTCCCAGCTCAGGCGCTTCCATTCGTTCGTACCCGGTGCACGGTATTCCGGGTAGAGCAGGCGCGATTTGCTGTGGATGATATCGGCCAGGCCGGCGCCCTTCGGGCACAGCGTGCCGCGGTTGACCGGATGGTCCGGGTCGCCCTCGATGTGGAAGATGCTCGGCTCGGCGTTCTTGGCGCCATCGCCGAGGCTGTACATCAGGATCCCGCAGGCCACCGAACAGTACGTACAGGTGTTGCGAGTCTCGGTGGCGCGGGTCAGCTTGTACTGCCGCACCTCCGCGAGCGCGATGCCGGGCGCGAAGCCCATCAGGGCCAGGCTGGAGCCCACCAGGGTTGTCCCGGTGACCTTCAGGAACTGGCGGCGACTCATCGAGGGCATGCCGTTCTCCTTGGATGGCGGGGAGGCGTGCAGGCCTCCGGGCTGTCGGTGGGTACGGCCGTCGAAGGGGAGAACCGCCAGCATGCCGCGAGCGTCTTTCCGGGAACGACCGCAATGCCCCGGTTATAGCACAGCCCCCCGCATGCCCATGTGGCACAAGGCCGGCCGGGTGTGGCCGGGCGCGGGGAGGGGCCGCTCTGGTAAAGTTGCGTGCCCGCACCCCGGGGAGCCGTCTGCCGGGCCTGGTTCCAGGATGTTCCGCGCAGTCCCCGCCGTCCTGGCGCGATCCTCCGCGCCATGTCTGGAACATCGAGGAAAAATTTTGCGAAATCAACCAGTTGGGTTCCGTGCATGAGCGCCCCGTCCACCCCGTCGGCCACCATCGCGCGCGGCACGCTGTACATCGTTGCCGCCCCTTCAGGCGCCGGCAAGAGCAGCATCGTCAACGCGACGCTGGCCCGCGACCCGCAGATCGCCCTGTCGATCTCCTTCACTTCGCGGGCCATGCGACCGGGTGAAGTGAACGGTGAGCACTATCACTTCGTCACCGCAGAGAAGTTCGAGCAGATGATTGCTGCGGGCGACTTCTTCGAGCATGCATGGGTGCACGGAGACTGGAAGGGCACGGCGCGGCAGTCGGTGGAACCGCAGCTGGCGGCCGGCCAGGATGTGCTGCTGGAGATCGACTGGCAGGGCGCGCAGCAGGTCCGGCAGCTGGTACCGGGCACGGTCACCGTGTTCATCCTGCCGCCGTCCAAGCAGGCCCTGCAGGACCGCATGCGCAAGCGTGGGCAGGACAGCGAGGCGGTGATCGCCCAGCGCCTGGGCGCCGCCCGCGACGAGATGCTGCACTTCAACGAGTTCGACTACGTCATCGTCAACGAGGTGTTCGACACCGCCGTGGACGAGCTGTGCGCGATCTTCACCGCCAGCCGCCTGCGCCGCGAGGCCCAGAAGGTCCGCCACGCCGGGCTGATCCAGGCCCTGTTGACCCCTGATCCGGGCGCAACTGACTGATTCCAAAAGAATCGGGTGAGGGTTGGCTTGATTTTGTCCAGCCCCTGCCGGTACACTCCGTCCCCTTTCCCTCATTCGACTGAGCGGCCGACCGGTCGCCGGGAGCCCGTATGGCCCGCATCACCGTAGAAGATTGCCTGGAAGTCGTTAACAACCGTTTCGAGCTGGTCATGATGGCCTCCAAGCGTGCCCGCCAGCTCGCCAATGGCGTGCAGGCCACGCTGGACAACAGCGAGACCGAGGACAAGCCGACCGTGCTGGCGCTGCGCGAGATCGCTGCCCGCAAGATCGACAACGCGCTGATCGACGAAGTCGAGAAGGCCGAGCGTGAGCGCGCCGAGCGCGAAGCGCTGGAGTGGGCCGCCGCGGAAGTGGTCGCCGATGAAGACATGTCCAAGAACGACGATTGATCGCATCGATCAACGTCATCGCTGGACACGCCGAACAGCCCGCCCCGTGCGGGCTGTTTCGCATTCAGGATTTGCCGTAAACGTCGCGCTGGAATAGGCTTCGGGCATGAACCCAGGCCCCACTGCCAAGGTCGCCGCAGCCCCCACTGCCGCCGTACCCGACTACGTCCTCCAGCTTGAACGCGCCGCCCATTACCTGCCGCCGGAGCAGCTGCCGCTGCTGCGCCGTGCCTGGGAAGTCGGGGCCGCTGCGCACGCTGGGCAGACACGCAAGTCGGGCGAGCCCTATATCACCCATCCTGTGGCGGTTGCGCAGGTGCTGGCCGAGCTCGGCCTGGATGTCGAAGCGTTGATCGCCGCGATCCTGCACGACACCATCGAGGACACGCCGCTGACCCGCGAGGCGCTGGCCGCCGAGTTCGGCGAGCCGGTTGCCGAACTCGTCGATGGCGTGACCAAGCTGGACAAGCTGAAGTTCCGGGACCGCCAGGAAGCTGCCGCGGAGAGCTTCCGCAAGATGCTGCTGGCGATGTCGCGCGACCTGCGCGTGATCATGATCAAGCTGGCCGACCGCCTGCACAACATGCGTACGCTGGGCGCCCAGAGCCGCGAAGCGAGGAGCCGCATCGCCCGCGAGACGCTGGAGATCTACGCGCCGATCGCGCAGCGGCTGGGCATGAGCCTGGTCAAGAGCGAGCTGCAGAACCTGGGCTTCAAGGCGTTGTATCCGTGGCGCCACGCGATCCTGGAAAAGCACATCCGCAGCCAGCCGGTGGTGCGCCGCGAGGCGATGGCGCAGGTGGAAGTGCAGCTCTCGCAGCGACTGGCGAAGGAGGGCATCGAACACCGCCTGGTCAGCCGCATCAAGACGCCGTGGAGCATCTACAACAAGATGCGCGACGAGAACAAGAGCTTCGACCAGGTGATGGACGTGTTCGGGTTCCGCCTGGTCGTGCGCAGCGTGCCCACCTGCTATCACGCACTGGGCTCGGTGCATGCCACGTTCAAGCCGCTGGACGGTCGCTTCCGTGACTTCATCGCCATTCCCAAGGCCAACGGCTACCAGTCGCTGCACACCGTGCTGTTCGGACCGTATGGCTCGCCGATCGAGGTGCAGATCCGTACCGAGGAAATGGACCTGATTGCCGAGCGAGGCGTGGCCGCACACTGGACCTACAAGTTCGGTGGCGATTCGCCCAACAGCGCGCAGAGCCGTGCCCACGCGTGGATCGTCGAGTTGATCGATTCGCAGCGCGCGGCCGGCTCCTCGCTGGAATTCCTCGACAACGTGAAGGTCGACCTGTTCCCGGACGAGGTCTACCTGTTCACGCCGAAGGGGAAGATCCTGGCCCTGCCGCGCAATTCCACCGCGCTCGATTTCGCTTACGCCGTGCATACCGATGTCGGCAACATGGCGGTGGCCTCGCGCGTGGACAAGAAGCTGGTGCCGTTGCGCACCAAGCTGGTCTCCGGGCAGTCGGTGGAGATCATCACCGCGCGTTCGGCCACGCCCAAACCGCAGTGGCTGGAGTTCGTGGTCACCAGCAAGGCACGCACCGCGATCCGCCACCAGCTCAAGCAGCTGGAGCACGAGGACGCCGTGCAGCTGGGCCACCGCATGCTTGACCGTGCGCTGGAGGCGATGGATTCCTCGCTGGAGCGGCTGCCGAAGGGGCGCCTGGATGCATTCCTGGCCGAACACCGTTTCCCGCGCCTGGAGGCGCTGCTGGCCGAAGTCGCGCTCGGCAACTGGATGCCGACCCAGGCCGCGCAGGCGCTGATGGCCTATGCGGAACTGCGTGGCGGCCCGCATTCGCGCCACCACTCGCAGGAGAAGATCCTGATCAATGGCAGCGAGCGCGGCGTGGTCACCTTCGCGGGCTGCTGCCAGCCGATTCCCGGCGACGACATCATGGGGTACCACACCGCCGGCAAGGGCATCGTGGTGCATCGCATGGACTGCCCGAACCTGGCCGAGCTGCGCAAGTCGCCCGAGCGCTGGGTGCTGATCGGCTGGGATACCACCGTTTCCGGTGACTACGACACCTCGCTGGTGGTGGAAGTGGAGAACGGCACCGGCGTGCTGGCCCAACTTGCCGCCGCGATCGCGCAGAGCCAGTCCAACATCGAGCGCGTGGATTATCTGGATCGCGACTTCAACGCTGCCGTGCTGGCGTTCAACATCCAGGTGCGCGACCGCAACCACCTGGCCGAGGTCATGCGGCGCCTGCGCCGCCTGTCGGTCGTGCAGTCGGTGCGCCGCCAGTAAAGCCACGCCATGCGTGGATGGTTCTTGTGGAGCCGAGCCCACGCTCGGCTGCTCTTGCCTGAAGCAGCCGAGCATGGGCTCGGCTCTACGGATGGCGCATCGCAGGCCCGGATTGAAGTAGATCCACGCCATGCGTGGATGATATTCCGTGCACACGATGCGCGAGGTCGGATCACGCCGCCTGTTCGCGCCAATACGCATGCAGCGCCGGGATATCCCCAGCGGTCAGCAACGGCATCGCCGCCTTGATCTGCGCCAGCGGCCACTCCCACCACGCCATTTCCAGCAACCGCGCGATGTCCTCCGCTTCGAACCGGCTGCGCAGCACCTTGGCCGGGTTGCCGCCCACGATGGCGTAGGGCGCCACGTCGCGGGTCACCAGTGCCCGGCTACCGATCACGGCACCATCGCCGATGCGCACTCCCGGCAGGATCATCGCCTCGGCGCCGATCCACACGTCGTTGCCGATCACGGTGTCACCGGCCGGCCTGAAGGCGTCATTGGCCGCGGCAAAGGCCGACTCTTCCTGCATGTAGAAGAACGGAAACGTCGATGCCCAATCGTGCCGGTGGCCCTGGTTGCCAGCCATGATGAAGCTGACGCCGCTTCCTATCGAGCAGAAGCTGCCGATGATCAGCTTGTCCACGTCGTCGCGATCAGGCAGCAGGTAGCGCGCGCAGTCGTCGAAGCCGTGCCCGTGGTAATAGCCGGAGTAGTAGCTGTAGCGGCCGACGAGGATGTTGGGGTTGGTGACCATTTCGGTCAGCAGCTTGCCCTTGAAGGGGGAGTCGAACACGTTTGCCATGGCTTGGTCCCACAGGAATCAGCAGCCAGTCTACGGATGCGCCCGGCCCGGAGACCATGGGTGGATGGTGCACCGGTAGCGGGGGGGGGGGCGGCGGGCCCGCCGCCCCCCCCCCCCCCCCCACCCACCCCCCCCCCCCCCCCGGGGCCCCCCGCCCCCCCCCCCCCGCTACCGGGTTGCTACAATCGCCGCTCTGTTTTCCAAATGCACCGGAGCGACCATGTCCCGCCAGATCATCAACACCGAAAAGGCGCCTGCCGCCATCGGCCCTTACTCGCAGGCCGTGCGCGCCGGCAACACCGTGTACTTCTCCGGCCAGATCCCGCTTGATCCGGCGACCGGCGACATCGTCGGTGCCGGTGATGTCGAAGCCCAGGCCCGCCGCGCGTTCGACAACCTCAAGGCCGTGGCCGAAGCTGCCGGCGGTTCGCTGGACCAGGTCGTGCGCCTTGGCCTGTACCTGACCGACCTGGGCGAGTTCGCCAAGGTCAACGCGGTCATGCAGGACTACTTCCAGGCTCCGTTCCCGGCCCGTTCCACCATCGAAGTCTCCGGCCTGCCGAAGGGCGCCAACTTCGAGGTCGACGCGGTGATGGTCATCGACTGACGCCCCCGTGGCACGCAAGGCGGCGGTCACTCCGGTCCTGTCACCGTCCGGCGAAGCATCCCTGGCGATGCTCGCCGGCGTGGGTCCGGCCGTGGCCGCCAAGCTGCAGGCGCGTGGCCTGGCCACCCTGCAGGATCTCTGGCTTCACCTGCCGCTGCGCTATGAGGACCGGACCCGGCTGACCCGCATCGAAGACCTGCGATCCGGCGTGCCGGCACAGGTGGAAGTGCGCGTCGTCGCGGTCGAGCGCGGCATGCGCTACCGGCCGATGCTGAAGGTGGCGGTCGAGGACGAGGGGCAGGGCACCCTGGTGCTGCGCTTCTTCCATTTCCGCCAGCAGCAGGTCGGCCAGTTCGCGGTCGGCAACCGCCTGCGCTGTTTCGGAACGCCCAAGCCGGGCCACCTTGGCCTGGAAATCGTTCATCCCAGCTACCAGGTGCTGGGGCGCAACGATGATCCTGAACTTGGCGACCGCCTCGATCCGGTGTATCCCACGGTGGAAGGTGTGGGCCCGATGACGATGCGCAGGCTGATCGGCCAGGCACTGGATCGCCTGCCTGAAGAAGCCGCGCTGGAACTGCTGCCCGTCGGCTGGCTCGATGGCCTCGGCCTGCCGTCGCTGCGCAGTGCGCTGCTGACGGTGCACCGGCCGCCACCGGATGCCGACCTGGCCGCGCTGGCCGCCGGCACCCATCCGGCGCAGCGCCGGCTGGCGATGGAAGAACTGCTGGCGCACCACCTCAGCCTGCGTCGCCAGCGCATCGCGCTGCAGGCGCATCATGCGCCGCCGCTGGCCGGCCCCGGTGCGCTGGCCAAGGCGCTGCTGAAGCAGCTGCCGTTCGCCCTCACCGGCGCGCAGGCGCGCGTATTCAAGCAGATCCGCGAAGACCTCGCGCGACCTCGTCCCATGCTGCGGCTGGTGCAGGGCGACGTGGGTTCCGGCAAGACCGTGGTGGCCGCGCTGGCCGCCATGCTGGCGGTAGAGCAGGGCAAGCAGGTCGCGCTGGCCGCGCCCACCGAACTGCTGGCCGAACAGCATCTCAACAACCTGCGCGGCTGGCTGGAACCGCTGGGCGTACGTATTGCCTGGCTGGCCGGCAAGGTCACCGGCAAGGCGCGCGCGAAGGTGATGGAACAGGTCGCCAATGGCGAAGCGCAGGTGGTGGTCGGTACCCACGCGCTGATGCAGGAGGCGGTGGTGTTCCAGGACCTCGCCCTGGCCATCGTCGACGAACAGCACCGCTTCGGCGTGCACCAGCGCCTGGCGCTGCGCGACAAGGGCGCCGGTGGCAACAGCGTGCCACACCAGCTGGTGATGACCGCCACACCGATTCCGCGCACGCTGGCGATGTCCGAGTACGCGGACCTGGACGTATCGGCCATCGACGAACTGCCGCCGGGCCGTACGCCGGTGCAGACCGTGGCCCTGAACAACGACCGCCGGCCGGATCTGATCGAACGTATCGCCCTGGCCTGCGCGGAAGGACGGCAGGTGTACTGGGTGTGCACGCTGATCGAGGAAAGCGAAGAGCTGGATGCCACGCCCGCACAGGCCACCTTCGAATCGCTGCAGGCGCTGCTGCCGGGCGTGCGCGTGGGGCTGGTGCACGGGCGGATGAAGGCCGTCGAGAAACAGGCGACCATGGTCGCGTTCAAGGCCGGTGACATCGACCTGCTGGTGGCGACCACGGTGATCGAAGTGGGTGTGGACGTGCCCAATGCCTCGCTGATGGTGATCGAGAACGCCGAGCGTCTGGGCCTGGCCCAGCTGCACCAGCTGCGCGGTCGCGTCGGCCGCGGTTCGGCGGTGTCGCGCTGCGTGCTGCTGTACCAGGCACCGCTTTCGCAGATGGCGCGTGAGCGTCTGCAGACCATGCGCGAAACCAACGATGGCTTCGTCATCGCCGAGAAGGACCTGGAACTGCGCGGGCCGGGCGAACTGCTTGGCACGCGGCAGACAGGCCTGGCCGGCTTCCGCATCGCCGATCTGGCACGCGACGCCGGCCTGCTGCCCGGCGTGCATGACCTGGCCGAGCGCCTGCTGGCCCAGCAGCCCGCACTGGCCGACCGCGTGGTCAGCCGCTGGATCGGCACGGCCGTGCGCTACGCCTCGGCGTAAGCGGCCTCTCTGCGCTGAGCGCGGGAGTCGAGCATGGCTCGACTCTACAGACAGCCTTCTCGATCATCCCGTGGAGGTGTCGACCAAGGTCGACACCTACCAGAGCAAAATGCCGTTCCGACAGGCCGCGGGAAACTGTCGGACCCACCCCCGCCATCCCCCAGAAAACCAGCTTTTGCCGTTGCTCTGGCGTTTGCCGTTGATTCGGCGGGTGCAGGGCACAGCCCTGCCAGAACCCCCATACTTGCAACGGTCATCATCCCGGTCCACACTTCGTTGCCGATCTGAAGACGGCAACAATGACCCACAAGATCCCCCTGTTGATCGACACCGATCCCGGTGTGGACGACGCCCTGGCCCTGCTCATGGCCTTTGCCGATGAACGGCATGACGTGGTCGCCCTGACCATCGCCGCCGGCAATGTCGGCCTGCAGTACACCGTCCGTAACGCCCTCAAGCTCTGCGACATCGTCGGCCGTCCCGACGTGCCGGTGTTTGCCGGCAGCCCCGATCCGCTGCTGCATCCCTCCGTCGATGCCGCGCATGTGCACGGCCGTGATGGCTACGGCGATGTCGATCTGCCACCGCCGGGCCGACAGGCCGAAGCCGAGCATGCCGCGCTGGCGATCCTGCGCCTGTCGCACAAGCATGCCGGCGAACTGATGCTGGTGATGCTCGGCCCGCTGACCAACCTGGCGCTGGCGCTGAAGCTGGACCCGACCCTGCCTGAGCGCATCAAGCGCATCGTGGTGATGGGCGGCGCGGTCACCTGCCACGGCAACATCACGCCGGCGGCGGAGTTCAACATCGCCTTCGATCCGGAAGCGGCGCACGTGGTGTTCACCGCATTCAAGCACCTGCTGGTGTCGGACTGGGAAGCCACCGTCGCCCACGGCCTGCCGCTGCAGCAGGCCGAGACGTGGCTGCAGGCAGATTCGGAGCGTGCCCGCTTCTATGAGCTGATCTCGCGCAAGACCCGTGGCCTGTCCGAAGACAGCAAGGGCGGACGCTGGTACACCGCCGATGCCCTGGCCATGGCCTGGGCGCTGAACCCGGAAGGGCAGCTGCGGGTGGAATCGCGGCCGCTGAACGTGGAACTGAACGGAACGTTCAGTCGCGGCGCGACCCTCGTCGACTGGAACCGCCAGACCGGCCAGCCGGACAACTGCGACCTGCTGATGGCCTACGACCAGGCCCGCTTCGAAAGCCTTGTGCGGCAGGCACTTGGCGCGGACTGAGCGCGGATCCACGCCACCGGTTGCCCCAAGGGGCGGCCGGTGCTTATAATGCCGCTCTTGACCACCAGCCCATTTACGGTGTGAGCCCATGAAGGCCGATATCCATCCGAACTACCGCGACGTCGTCTTCCATGACGTCACCTCCGATTTCAAGATCCTGACCCGCTCCACCATGGCGACGAAGGAAACCATCCAGTGGGAAGACGGCAACGAATACCCGCTGGTCAAGGTTGAAATTTCCTCGGCTTCGCATCCGTTCTACACGGGCAAGCACAAGGTCATCGACACCTCGGGCCGCATCGACAAGTTCCAGAAGCGCTACGCGCGCTGATCTGTCGATCCCGCTCCGAACCGACGGCCGCGCTCTGCGCGGCCGTTTGTTTTTCCCCGGCGCCTGCCCAACAGGCGTTTGGATGGACAGAACACTGCGTTCGCGTGACAACGCTTTTGCCGATCCGGGCCACTCGCTGGCCGGGTTCCGGCCGCCTGCCGTCTACGACTTCCGTCTAGCACCGGGCAAATGCTGCTGTGCGATAATGGCGTGATCCACGACACAGGTCGTGGACGTCATTCACGTGCCTGACCAATGCGCTTGGGCAGGCGCCTTCCCATGAAGGAGCGCACACAGTGTCCGATCTTGATCAGGTCACGCTCAACGCCGGCGACACGTCGGTCGTTCTGCCCGTCATCAAACCCACCCTTGGCAACGACTGCGTCGACATCGCGAAGCTGACCAAGGAAACGGGGTTCTTCACCTACGATTCCGGCTTCACCGCGACGGCCAGCTGCAAGTCCGCCATCACCTACATCGACGGCGACAAGGGCGTGCTGCTGTACCGCGGCTACCCGATCGAACAGCTGTCGGAAAAGTCGAGCTACGTCGAAGTGGCCTACCTGCTGATCAACGGCGAGCGTCCGAGCGCCGAGCAGCTGAAGGCCTTCACCGATGAGCTGGCTGCCGAGGCCAACGTCCCCGATTCGATCAACACCCTGATCGGCAGCTTCGCCAAGGATGCCCATCCGATGGCCATCCTGGCTGCCGCGATCGCGCAGCTGTCGGCCGTCTACCACGACGCGCTGGACCTGTCCGACGCCGAACAGCGCCGCCAGGCCGCCGTGCGCCTGATCGCCAAGGTGCCGACCCTCTCGGCGCTGATCTACCGTCACGGCAAGGGCCTGCCGGCCAACACGCCCGACACCTCGCTGGACTACGTCAGCCGCTTCCTGAAGCAGACCTTCGAGTCGGCCGACGGCCAGTACGAACTGAATCCGGACGTGGTCAAGGCGCTGGACCTGCTGTTCATCCTGCACGCCGACCACGAGCAGAACGCGTCCACCTCGACGGTGCGCCTGGTCGGCTCGACCGGTGCCAATCCGTATGCGTCGGTTGCCGCAGGCGTCACCGCGCTGTGGGGTCCGGCCCATGGCGGTGCCAACGAAGCCGTGCTGAAGATGCTGGAAGAAATCGGTTCGGCCGACAACGTGGAATCGGCCGTGCTCAAGGCCAAGGACAAGACCTCCGGCTTCCGTCTGATGGGCTTCGGCCACCGCGTCTACAAGAACTTCGATCCGCGCGCCAAGGTCATCGGCGAGATGACCAGCAAGGTGCTCAAGCAGCTGGGCGTGCAGGACCCGCTGCTGGACGTGGCCGTGAAGCTGGAGCAGGCCGCGCTGCAGGACGACTACTTCGTCGCCCGCAAGCTGTACCCGAACGTCGATTTCTACAGCGGCATCATCTACAAGGCGCTGCAGATTCCGACCGAGATGTTCACCGTCATGTTCGCCCTGGGCCGTACCTCCGGCTGGGTGTCGCATTGGCTGGAACAGCAGGTCGATCCGGAAATGAAGATCGGCCGTCCGCGCCAGGTCTACACCGGCAGCGACGTGCGCGACTACCAGGGCTGATCGCCCCGCAATCGCAACGTGGAAGAACGCCCCCGCAAGGGGGCGTTTTTTTTTTCCCATGCCGTGGTCGTGCCCTGGTCGGAGCAATGCCGAAAGCGTCGCATTCTGCTGGTCACGGCACGCGCGATGCGTGTGTGATGTCGCAGAAGTACGCGTAATCGGCAATCAAGAAACGTTGCATGTACACCGCAGGAGCCGATCAATACCTTGACCGCGCTGCTGGCAGGGCAGGTCCGTGCCGGCAGTGCTTCCATCCAGGAGGCAACCCAATCCATCAGAGAGAGAAACCATGTCGCACATGTTCAAGAAGGCCGCCCTGGCCGTGGCGCTCGCCGGCGCCTCGCTGACCGCGCAGGCCGCCGTGGAAACCAACATCACCGTGTGGGCGAACGTCGATCCGACCCTGTCCCTGCTCAAGGCCGACGGCACCGCGCTGCCGGACGCGGTGCAGCTGGTCTACCGCGCCGGCGGTGCCGGCCTGTCGTCGTGGACCGAAGATGTGCGCATCTTCACCAATGACACCGAGAAGGACGTCAGCGTGCGCCTGGCGGCCGACGCCGTGCTGCGTCCCGACCTGGCCGCACCGGGTGCCATCAACGTGCCGCTGACGGTCAGCCTCAACGGCCGCGCCCTGGAGACCACCCCGATCGACTTCGCTGCAGACGACCTGTTCGACAGCGCGATTCCGGGTGCGTCGATCGCCATGCCGCTGCGCGTGCAGCAGACCGTGTCCGGCGAGATCAACTTCGCGGGCCTGTACAGCGGCACCGTTGCGCTGGTCGTGTCGCAGAACACCGCCGCGCCGTAATCCCCACCGCGCCGGCCCGTGCGCGGGCCGGCCGGCCATCGGTTGTCTCCCCATGTTGATACCTGCACCTGCCCACAGCCGGCTGGCGGTCGCGCTCGCCCTGACGTTGGCCATTCCGGCCCTGCCGGCTGTCCACGCACGGCCGGTACCGGCCGGTTTCGAAGACCTCGCCAGCGGCCAGACCGAGCGTGTCGAGGTACGCCTGTTCGGGCAGTCGGCCGGCCTGTGGTCCGCCTGGGTCACGCTGGATACGGTGCAGCTGGACCAGCCCGCGCAGGTACTGGAAGCCCTGGGTCTCAGCGCCGATGCGCGCGACGCGCTGCAGGCGGCACTGGCTGCACCGCTGCCGCGCAACAGTCATCTGGCCTGTCCCTACGGCCAACCGGATCCCGGCTGCGGCTGGATCGACAGTCCGGACGATCCTGCGCAGGTGCACGCCATCTTCGATGAAAGCGATGGCGTGCTGATGTTGTTTCCGGCACGCCGGTGGCTGCCACAGCAGAGCGCGCAGCGCTCGCCGTTCCACCAGGTGTCCGAGCAGGCACAGAACGCGCTGCTGCAGCAGCAGACCGTGAATTTCAGCGGGGGCGATGGCTATCAGGCGTTGAGCGTGCAGGGCAGCACGGTGCTTGGCGTGCTGCGCGATGGCCATGTCGCCAGCAGCTGGAACTACAGCCGCCAGGCGCGGCAGGGTTATCGCGCGCATGACCGCTTCCAGCTGGACGATCTCTACTATCGCCACGATCTTGCCCAGCGCCACTACGTGCAGCTGGGCCGCATGGACCGGCGCAATCTGTCCAGCCAGCAGGGCGGCACCTTCGGGTTCGGCATGCTGCCGCTGGATCGCTTCGAAGGGCTGCGCGTGGGTACCACGCAGGCCTACGTCGATACCGACGCGAACGTCGCCTCCACCCCGTTGACCGTGCTGCTCGGCCGCGATGCACGCGTGGACGCCTTCGACGGTGATCGCCTGCTGCAGACCTTTTACCTGCAGGCCGGTGTCAACGATCTCGATACGCGCCGGTTTCCGCTCGGCAGCTACACCGTCACCCTGCGCATCTATGAGGATGGCCGCTTCGTGCGCAGCGAGGAGGCGCCCTTCAGCCGGGGCGGCGACTGGTCCGAGCGCAGCCTGCAGTGGTTCGTGCAGGGCGGGCGCCGTCGTGCGCATGCGACACGTGCAAGTGACATCGGCGATGCGTCCGACACGGCGGTACAGGCGGGGTTGCGCATCCCCCTTGCGCGCAACTACGGCATGACAGCGGGTATCGCCCGCGTCGCCGATACCGGTTACGGCGAACTGCGCCTGGAGGGACGCCAGCAGTTCGGGCGGCATGACCTGCAGGCGATGGTCGGCGTGCTGAACGGAGGCGACGGCAGCCACGGCCTGCAGCAGCAGCTGAGCTATCGCCACTACGCGTCCTGGAATGTCTATCGGCAACGCCTGCGCGGCGGTGCGTGCCAGAGCAGCACGCCGGTGCTGCATGACCGTTTCGGTTGTGTCGATGCGCTCAGTGCCTCGGTATCGGCGCCCCTGTTCGGCGGCAGCCTGTACCTGGGATACACGCGCCGGCGCAGCTTCACCCCGGAGTGGAGCCTGCCCGGCGAAGACGACGATGCCTGGACGGGCCTGCCGCCGGGCCTGCAGCCGCCGCATGTGCCGGCGCTGCGTCCTGCGCAGACCTCGCGCAGCCTGCAGGCCAGTTACAGCCGTACCCGGCAGTGGCGTGGACTGAGCATCGGCAGCCGGCTGGGGGTGTGGCAGCAGGACACCGATACCGGCAGCGGGCGCGGGCCTGCCCGTGATCGCGGCCTCTACCTGAACATTGCAGTCTCGCGGCTGCAGCGGATCGACGACGGCAGCGTGCAGCAGCGCGTGGCGCTGGACATGCGCCAGCCCCAGCACAGCCGCCCGGATGCCCGCCTGGGCCTGTCGCATTCGTTGCGGCAGGAGCGCGACGGCGACGCGCGCGATCTGGGCGCCGAGCTGAGCGCGTACAACGACGACCGCTACAGCGCGCTGGCCAGCGCCCGTATCGACAACCGCTTCGGGCAGAGCGGTGCATCGGTGTCGTACTACCAGCACCACGGTGGGGGTGAACTGGCCTACAGCGGCAACCACACGTCGGGGCTGTCGCTGTCCGCACGCGGGCTGCACTGGGGCGGCGCCCATGGCGCCGATGCCGGGGTAGTGGTCAGCGTGGACGATGCGCGCGATCTGGAACTGAGTGGCGCGGCTGCCGACATCCGCGCCGGCAGCAACCGGCGCCGCATCCTCGGCTTCGGCGAGCGCCGGCTGCTGCCGCTGGGCGGCTACCAGCGCCACCGCGTGGACGTGCAGGACGCCAGTGCGCACGACAGCGACGCCGCAGTGCGTGTCGCCCGCCTGGGCGCGGCGCAGCACGCCTTCCTGCTGCCGGGAAAGGTGATCGCGCTTCCGGTCACGCTGGACGTGACCTACACCTTCATCGGCAACGCACGCGACATCGCCGGTACCCCGCTGGAAGGCGCCCGCATCCTCAATGCACCGGTGCCCTCGCTGGGCCGCGACGGCGGCTTCATCGCCGAATTCCCGCAGCGCGAGCCGGTGCTCTACCTGCTGCGTGCAGGCGACCTGCTGCAGTGCCCGCTCACCGTGCGTGAGCGCCGCAGCGTGGTGCTGCTGGTCGGCCAGGTGCAGTGCGAACCGCTGGCGCTGGAGCAGTTGCCGGCACCGATCCGCCACCAGGCGCGGGTACAGCGCCTGTTGAACGAACTGGCACCGGTGGCGGGGCGCAACGAACGCAACGTGATGAGTGGAGGTGCGCGATGAGGACCGCATGGAGGCTGCTGCTGGCCGCGGCCTGCCTGCTTGGCAGTGCACAGGCGCTGGCACAGCGCCCACCGGCAACGACGCCGGCCACCGGCGTGATCACCACCGACATCGTCCGCACCTTCGACCGCTCCGCGCCCGAAGCGCTGGAGCTGTGGGCGCCGCGGACGGTGCTCGGGTATGGGGAGGTGGAGCTGGGGTACGGGAAGATCCATCTGACGTGTGATCGAGACGTTGGACAAGGACGGTGTCCAATGCATGACACTCAGGAGGGGCCGCTCGCTGGCAAGGACTTCACTCTCAGCTTTCGAGAGCAACGAAGTGGACAAAGAATTGACCTTCGGACTGTCGGCTGGTTGGAGCGTGTGGAGTGGGAACGAGATTGCAGTATCGATTATTGGGATCAAGCCAAATTTCCGCTTTGGACATCCGCCAGTAATGATTGCCAGGTTCCTCCTGGAGGCACAGCAGCAAGATTGGTAATAGAGGATCAGGACGTCGCAGATCTCGTCGCCGGCCGCTGGACTGCAGAACTCCGCCTCAACCTGCGCATCGATCCTGACGGCCCGATCATCGCCACCCACGTCTTCCGGTTCGATCTGACCATCACCGATCGCGACCGCACCATGATCTACCTGCCCGAGTTCGGCATGGCCGAGCCGCTGGTGGGCCTGCAGCTGGACTACCGGCCGATTCCCTCACCCGGCACGATCGGTGGCACCGCCGTGCTGGACATGTGTCTGTACGACGGCATGGGCTCGCAGAGCGAGTATCTGGCCATCACCGCACGTGACATGGGCCCCGCCGCGCCGGGCCGTCCGCCATCGCAGTACTCGGTCTGGCACCGCGACGGTGGGCGCGAGGCGCAGGACCGCCTGGACTACCAGCTCAGCCTGGACCACAGCGGCCAGAAGATCGCCCTGCACAACAACGAGGAAGTGCTGCTGCGCGGCATCGATACCGCCGAGCTGCGGCTGGTGATGCTGCCCGACATGAACCAGTGGGTGTACTGCGTGCCCACGCCGCTGACCCTGGAAACCCCCCGTGTGCCGGCGTCCGAGAAACGCGAGGGCTACTACGACGGCCGCCTCAAGCTCGAAATGCGCCTGCCGACCGACCGCCTCTGACCTTCCTTTGGAACCCGATCCCATGAGCAAGATTCCCCTGGCCGGCGCGCTGCTGCTGGCCCTTCTGCCAGCGGCACCGGTGCTGGCCAATCTCAACGTCCATCCGATGCGCGTGCATGCCGAAGCCGGCAAGACCACGACCGTGCGCGTGCATTCGCAATCACCGCAGCCGCAGTACGTGCAGGCCACGGTGAAACGCATCCTGCACCCGGCCAGTGACCACGAGGAAGAAGTCGATGAGGCCGTCGGCACCGCCGCCGTCATGGCGGTCACGCCAGGACGCTTCGGTCTGGCAGGGGGCGGCACGCGCCTGATACGGATCATTCCGCTGCAGCCGGTCGAGCAGGAAACCGCGTTCCGCGTCTACTTCGAAGGCGTACGCGGTCCCGATGACAGCACGCCGGAGGTACCGGTGCAGGGCGCCAGCGCCACCCTCGGCGTCAGCCTGGTCTGGGGCGTGCTGGTCAATGTGCTGCCCGCCGAGGGGCGCGTCGAGATGGCCCTGGACGGTGATCGCCTGTTGAACCGCGGCACGCTGCGGCTCGGCGTCAACCAGGTGCAGGACTGCGCCGCAGACGGCCGCTGCACCACGCACGAAATCAAACGCAGCCTTTACCCCGGCGCGGCGATGACGCTGCCGTTCGTGCCCCGCGCTGGCGGGCGTGTGGAGATCGACTACCGGCTCAGCCACGCCGGCTTCCGTGAGCACCGGCAGACGCTGCAGCCCTGACTGCCTGGCCTTGCGCCCCCAGGTTCCCGTTTCCCAACCACCGAGACATCGATGAATCGCATCTACCGTTTGATCTGGAATACCCGCCTGCGCTGCTGGGCCGTGGCCAGCGAGCACACCCGTTCGCGCGGCAAGCCGGCTTCGGCGGCACGCCCGCTTGCCGCCGCCCTGTGCGTGATGCTGGCCGCTCCCGCGTTCGCGACCGAGGTTGCATCGGATCCGTTGATCGTGCCCGACGCCATTGCGGCGGAGGCTGACGCAGCACCGGCAGAGTGGGACGCGTTGATGAGCGCGTTCATCGGCTCGCCTGCCACGTCGCGCAGTGTCGGCACTACCAGCTACCAGAACGTGCTGATCGGTGGGGGTTCCACGGTCAACAGCACCAAGGGCGTGGCCATCGGCGTGGGTTCGGTCACGGCGTTCGACGGCATCGGTATCGGCAACAATGCCCAGGGACTTGCCGGTGGCGTGGCCATCGGCATCAATGCGGGCACGGGAAGCGGCGAAGGGGGCACTGCGATCGGCAAAAGCGCCACGGCGCTGGGAGTCGGGGCCGTCGCGATCGGCCTCAACAGCTACGTTGGCGCGTCCGGTAACAGTGCGGTCGCGGTCGGGCGCAATGCCCGGGCCGAGGGTAGCGATGCCACGGCGATGGGGCCGAGGGCACAGGCGTCGGGATCCAGATCGGTAGCGCTGGGCAACAATGCGCAGGCACAGGCGCAGGGATCCGTCGTCATCGGTGACGGCAGCAGACTTGCCAACGGCAACGCACACCACGCCATCGTGATCGGCAGCGGTGCGCGCTCCGGCGGCTACGATGCGGGCATCGCCATCGGCCAGAACGCCGTGACCGACGGCCATGGCAAGGCCGTGGCGCTGGGTGCCAACGCCAATGCCGGGCAGAGCAATGCAGTGGCCCTGGGCGCCGGCTCGGTCACCAGTGCCGGCAACCAGGTCTCGGTGGGTAATGACACCCTCAAGCGCCGCATCGTCAATGTGGCCGATGGCACCCTGAGCACCACCAGCAGCGAAGCGGTGACCGGCAAGCAGCTGCACGCCACCAACCAGAGCATCGCCAGCGCAACGGGCACGGCGAACGCGGCGAAGACGGCCGCAGACCAGGCTGCGACGAAAGCCGGGCAGGCCTTGGCCAGGCTGGATGGCAGCCGCATCGCGATCGGTACCGGCGCCACTGCAACGGGCACCAACAGCACCGCCATCGGCAATGCTGCCGACGCGGCAGGTGGCTACAGCAACGCCCTGGGTTTCCAGGCGTCCAGTGCAGGCAGCAACGCCGTGGCGATGGGCACCCTGGCATCGGCGGACGGCAGCAGTGCAGTCGCGCTGGGCAATCGCGCGCGGACCGAGGGGGGCGACAACGGCGTGGCCATCGGCAATGCGGCGTTGGCCTACAACAATGACGGTCTTGCACTGGGCAACAATGCCCGCAGCGGCGTCAATGCGGCCGGTGAGCGCGTTGCCGCGTCCAACGGCGGCGTGGCGCTCGGCACCGGCTCGCGCAGCGGCAATGGCGGCGTGGCATCGGGCCTGCGTGCCTCGGCCACCGGCGATCGTGCCGTGGCCATCGGCAACGACGCCAAGGCCGACGTGATCCATGCCACCGCACTGGGCTATCAGGCGGCGGCCACAGGCAACCAGGCTACGGCGCTGGGCCGCGGCAGTGTGGCCAGCGCCCGCTTCGCTACATCCGTCGGCAATCTGTCCGAAGCGACGGCCGAGAGCAGTGCCGCCCTTGGCGACCGCGCGCTGGCCAACCACACCGGTTCGGTGGCGCTGGGCAGTTCTTCCACTACTTCCGGCAGCAACCAGGTCTCAGTCGGTAATGCCACGCTCAAGCGCCGCATCGTCAATGTGGCCGATGGCACGCTGAGCAGCACCAGCACCGAGGCGGTCACCGGCAAGCAGCTGCATACGACCAACCAGAATGTCACCGCAGTCACCCAGGCAGCTACTGCGGCCCAGGCCGATGCCACACGCGCGCTGACGGCCCTGGCCAGCACCACCACCGCCGTCGGCCAGGGGGCGTCGGCGGGTGGCAATGCCGTGGCGGTCGGCCATTCGGCGAAAGCGGAGGGCTCCCACAGCAACGCCTTCGGTTACCAGGCCAGCGCGGCCGGCGCCAATGCGGTAGGTGCCGGCACGCTGGCGGGCGCCGCGGCTGACTCCTCGGTGGCGCTGGGCAATCGTGCCGCCGTGGATGCCACTTCCAGCGGCGCCATCGCACTGGGCACCAACGCCAAGGTCAATGCGCAGGCGGGCAACAGCGTCGCCCTGGGCGCGGGCTCGGTGGCGACCGGCGCCAACCAGGTCTCGGTGGGCAGTGCCACGGTGAAGCGGAACATCGTCAATGTGGCTGACGGAACGCTGAGCACCACCAGCGCCGAGGCGGTGACCGGCAGGCAGCTGCATGCCACCAACCAGAACCTCGCCACGGTGAATGCGCTGGCCAACACCGCGCACAGCATCGCCAACGATGCGCAGACCAAGGCCAACGCGCTGGGGGGCCTGCTCAGCCAGAGTGCCGGCAACAGCGACGTTCGCGTCGGTGCCAGCAATACCGGTGGCGCGGTGGACATGCGCAACCAGTCCAGCGCCAACCGTCGCGTCACCGGCGTGGCCGACGCGGCACTCAGCAGCACCAGTGCCGATGCGGTCAGTGGCCGGCAGCTGCATGCCACCAACCAGAACGTCACGCAGGTCACCGCCACCGCCGCCACGCTCAGTGGCCTGGTCGGCCAGGCGGCAGCCGGCGGCGATCTGCGACTGGGCGCGCAGAACAGTGGTACCGTCCTCGATGTCCGTAACCAGGGCAACGCCAGCCGTCGTATCAGTGGCGTCGCCGATGGTGTGCTGAGTGCAGCCAGTACCGACGCGGTGAGTGGTCGCCAGCTCAACACCACCAACCAGAACGTGACCACGGCCACCACCCTGGCCAATACGGCGCACAGCGTAGCCAACGCCGCCCAGTCCACCGCCAACGATGCCCAGTTCAAGGCGAATGTGCTCGGCGGCCTGCTCAGCCAGACCTCGTCCACCGGCGACGTACGACTGGGAGCCGCCAACAGCGGCGGCGTGCTGGATGTGCGCAACCAGGGCAACCAGGCGCGTCGCATGCACGGCGTTGCCGCCGGTCAACTGTCGGCCACCAGTGACGATGCAGTCAGCGGCCGTCAGCTGTTCGACAGCAACGCGCAGATCGCCCGCAACCGTACGGACATCGACCGCCTGCGCGAGGACTTCGAGGGCTTCGATCCGGACCTGTCCGATGTGGTGCGTTTCGACGCAGGCGGCAATGTCGACCTGGAGGGTGGGCGCCTGCTCGCCGTAGGCGACGGGCAACTCAGTGCCGACAGCCGCGAGGCGGTCAATGGCGCGCAGCTGTTCGCCACCAATACGAACGTTGCCGAGCAGGGCGCGCAGATCGCTTCCGCGCGGGAAGACCTGGACGCGTTGCGCGTGGACTTCGACAACTACACGCCTAACCTGGGCAGTGTGGTGCAGTTCGGCGAGGACGGCACGGTGGACCTGAAGGATGCGCGTCTGGTCGCCCTGGCTGAGGGCGAGATCGGTGCAGGCAGCCGCGAGGCGGTCACGGGCGGGCAGCTGTTCGTGACCAATGAGCGGGTGTCGGTGCTGGAGGAGGCGCAGAAGTATGCGGTTGTCGGATTTGACGATCTGAGCATGCCGGCGCAAGCTGCGATTCTGGCGACGGCATTGGGCAGTGATACCAAGGCTATGGCTGAGGGTGCCACGGCGATCGGCAGTTTTGCTCACGCGCGAGGTAAGAATTCCGTCGCGTTGGGGCGTGCCGCGTATGTGCTTGACGGGGCTGAGGACGGATTCGCTTTGGGCGCTCGCTCCCAGGTGCAGAGCAATAACGGTATTGCGTTGGGTGGTGCAGCCAAGGTTCTGGCAGAGGCACGTAACAGCGTTGCTTTGGGCTACGGATCGATAGCTACCGAGGAGAATGAGGTTTCCTTGGGCGGAGCTGGTGCCCGACGAAAGGTCACCAATGCGATGAACGGTATCCACGCTTATGACCTCACCACTGTCGACCAGCTCTCCGGTGCAGTGAACGCTCTCGGCGGCGGCGCGGGGTTTGCCGCGGATGGCAGCGTGATTGCTCCCTCCTATGGTGTGCAGGGCTCCATACACGGCACGGTAGGCGATGCACTGGCCGCGCTGGATGCGGGCGTGAACAGCAATCGTGGCGGACTGGATGCGATGGACGCGCGCCTCGATACGCTGGATCAGGCGCGGGCGATGGCGGATGCCAGTGCCGTGCGCTTCGGCGCCGACCGTTCCGCCGTCGATTTCGGTGGCGCGCGCCTCATCAACGTCGGCGAGGGCGATATCAGCCATGCGGGTAGCCGGGAGGTGGTCACGGGTGGTCAGCTTCATGCCAGCAACCAGCGGATCGCTGGCCTGGAGGAGAAGCACCTGTACGCGGTCGTGGGCTATGACGAGCTGAGCAAGCCAGCGGAAGCGGCGCTCCTGGGTACTGCGTTGGGTAGTGACACCAAGGCGTTGGCGGAGGGTGCAACTGCCATTGGTAGTTATGCGCAAGCGAGGGGAAAGAACTCTGTCTCGCTGGGCCGCGCTGCGTTGGTGCACGTGGGGGCGGAGGACGGATTTGCACTAGGCGCGCGCTCGCAAGTACACATTCGCAATGGTGTTGCCCTCGGCGGCGCCAGCCAGGTTCTGCCGGACGCCGAAAACAGCGTAGCGCTTGGGCATAGTTCGCTTGCCAGCGGTGCATACGAAGTCTCACTTGGCCATGTCAACCTCAAGCGCCGCGTAACCAACGCTGCCAACGGCCGCGATGCCAGCGACCTCACCACCGTCTCCCAGCTCCGCAGCGCCTTCGCGGCTTTCGGCGGCGACATGCGCATGGATGCCGACGGCAACATCATCGCGCCGGAGTTCCACGTGCAGGGCCAGCGGCAGGCCACGGTCGGCGATGCGCTGAAGTCGCTCGACGGCGCGGTGGTCGACACGCGCCGGGATCTGGCCAGCATCGATGCGCGTTTCGAGCGCCTGTTCGACGATGGCGGCGTCCGCAATGACGGTACCGGCCAGCTGCGGCTGGCCGGGGAACACGGCAGGGTGCTGGGCAACGTGGCCAACGGCATGATCGCGCCGGGCAGCCGCGATGCGGTCAATGGCGGTCAGCTGCACGCCGTGCAGCAGCAGCTCAACGGCCGCATCGACGGACTGCAGTCGCAGATCGACGGGTCGGCGACGGCCAGCCGCCAGGCAGCGGTGGACGACGTCGCTGGCGAGTCGCCGGCGGACAGCCAGACCCCGGCCCCGCCGGTCAAGGACGCGCCGTCGGTGGCCTCCACCGACACGCCGAAGCCGAAGCCGGAAGCCGACGATCCGTTGCCGCAGGTGGACTCGCGTGCCGTGGATCAGGCGGTGAACCAGGCGCAGGCCTACACAGACCAGGCGATGGCCAGCGTGGACCGCCGGCTGGACCGGATGGACAAGCGCCTGAACCGGATGGCGGCGATGGGCAGTGCGCAGGCGGCGATGGCGATGAACACCGCCGGCCTGCAGACCTACAACCGCCTCGGCGCGGGTGTGGGCCATGCCGAAGGCGAGTCGGCGCTGGCGGTGGGTTACCAGCGCGTGCTCAACGAGCGCGGCTCGGCCACCTTCAGCCTCAATGGTGCCTTCACCAACAGCGGTGAGCGCACCGTGGGCGTGGGCTTCGGCGTGGGCTGGTAACCGGCAGGGCGACGCGGTCCGGTCGCCCTGATGCATGACGACGCCCCACGCGGGCCGCGGCGTGGGGCGTCTGCGTTGTGGGGCTCAGATGCTGCCGAGATAGCTTTCGATCTGCTCCTGGCTGAGCAGTTCGCGCAGCTGGGCCTGCGAGGCGCGCCGCATCGGCTTCTCGTCGACCGGTGACAGCGGTGCTTGGCGCAGGGCGTCATACGGCAGCACGGCCAGGTCGAACGTCAGGTCCTCCGCGCTGAACACCCAGACCGGCACGTCCAGGCTGCGCTCGCGGTCCAGGCGCAGCCGGCGCACGCGCGACTCGGCCGGAATGCCCTGTTCGTCCAGGAAGCGATGCACGGCTTCGGGGTCGTCGCTGTGCAGATGCACCTGCACGGGGCTGTTCGCATCGGCGGTGCCGTCCAGCACCGGGCCGACCAGGCGCGGGGCGAAGGCATGCAGGAATTCCAGTGCGCGCAACGCACCTTCGCGACGGCGCTGCAGCTCGTTGCCGTGCTGGGGACCAGCGAACAGGCGCTGGTATTCGCGCAGCGCGTCCTCGATCTCGACATTGCGGGGCAACGAGGCATCGTCATGGATGCCGAGCCGGCTGGCCGCCTTCAGTTTGGCCTGGTGGAAGTCGCGGATGCCGCCTTCGGCCATCAAGCGGGCGGCTTCGTGGGCGAGGCGGTGACGACGCTCACGGGTCTGGGTGGTGGCATGCTGGCGGGCGCGATGCATGCGGGAACTCCTGTTGCGACCTGGCTACAGACTAGCGCAACGGTGTGACATCTGCGTGGGCAATGGAGAAGGGATGCGGGGCCGGGCCCACGCTCGGCTGGGCGGGGCCGGGGGGGGGGGGGGGGGGGGGGGGGGGGCGGGGGGGCGCGGCCGGCCGGCGGGGGGCGGGGGGCCAGCAGCCCGGCCCGGCGCGGGGGGGGGGGGCGTGGGGGGGGG
>NZ_JBRRES010000038.1:0-35579 GCF_056760395.1 Stenotrophomonas sp. STEN009
CCCGCCGGCCCATCCGGGTCGACGGGTCAATGCCGGATATCTGGGGGCTCACGGGGGGGGGGGGGGTTCCCGGCTCCCCCCCCCCCCCCTGCGCCCGGGCGGGCGGCCAGCCCCCCCCCGGGGGGCGGGGGCCGGCAACTCTGCTATAACCCTTGGTTCATTCCAGTGAACCACCGCACCTCATCGACGAGACCGCAATGCCCCGCCACATCCGCTCTGCCTGGTTGAAGACGCTGGCTACCGTCGCCGCGGTACTGCTGTTCGCCGGACTGGTGGGATGGTTCACGGGCCATCTGTGGTTGTGCGTCGCACTGGGCGCGCTGGCGACGCTGGCCTGGCATTACTGGCGCTTGCGCAGCGTGCTGCGCCGGCTGACCGCGCGCCAGCGCTGGGATACCGCCGAAGGCACGGGTGTGTGGAATGAACTGGATCGCCTGCTGTACCGCAACCAGGTCGAAATGCGCGTGCGCAAGCGGCGCCTGCTGGACATGCTGCGCAGCTACCGCGCCGCGGCCGCCGCGCTGCCCGACGCAGTGGTGGTGCTCGACCGCAACAGCCAGCGCGTGCAGTGGTTCAACGAAGCGGCCACGGCCCTGCTTGGCCTGCACCACCCGGGCGACCTGGGCGAGGCCCTTGTCGAGCGGTTGCAGCCGATGCCGCTGGCCCACTGGCTGGCCGGTGGTCGCAACGCCGAGCCGATCCTGGACGTGCCCTCGCCGGTCGATCCAGCGATCCGCCTGAACCTCCGCCTGATTCCGTATTCGTCGGACTACTGGCTGCTAATCGCCCGTGATGTCAGCAAGCTGCTGCGCCTGGAGCAGGTCCGCCGCGATTTCGTCGCCAATGTTTCACATGAGCTGCGCACCCCTCTCACCGTGGTGCACGGCTACCTGGACATGATGGATCCGGAGGATTTCCCCGGCACCGGCCCGATGCTTGAAGAGATGCGCAAGCAGAGCCAGCGCATGGCCCAGCTGGTGGAAGACCTGCTGACCCTGTCGCGGCTGGAGTCGCAGGAGCACACCGAAGAGGAAGTCGTGGCCATGCAGCCGATGCTGGCCACGCTGCGTCGCGAAGCCGAGGCCCACAGCCAGGGTCGCCACCAGATCAGCATCGAGGACCTTGCCGGCGTCGACCTGCAGGGCTCGACCAAGGAGCTGCACAGCGCCTTCTCCAATCTGGTCACCAATGCAGTGCGCTACACGCCGGCCGACGGCCGCATCACCGTCGAGTTCCGTCGCGAAGGCGACGGCGCGGTGCTGGCAGTGCGCGATACCGGCTATGGCATCCCGGCAACCCACCTGCCGCGGCTGACCGAGCGCTTCTACCGCGTTTCCAGCAGCCGCTCGCGCGAGAGCGGCGGCACCGGCCTCGGCCTTTCCATCGTCAAGCACATCCTCGGCCTGCACCATGCGCGGCTGGAGATCGAAAGCGAGGTCGGCAAAGGATCGGTGTTCTCCTGTCATTTCGATGCCGACCACGTGCGCCCGCGCGAGTCCGCCCCCCTGACCTCCGTCGAAGAATGAAGCCATGAGCAGCCTCGGATCCCTCCCTCTCCCCGTGAGCCCGGACAACGATCCGCTGCGCGATCCGGCGCTGTACATCAACCGCGAACTGTCGCAGCTGGATTTCAACTTCCGCGTGCTGGCCCAGGCCATGGACCCGCAGGTGCCCCTGCTGGAGCGCCTGCGCTTCATGTGCATCTCCTGCACCAACCTCGACGAGTTCTTCGAGATCCGGGCCGCCGCTGTCCGCCACGCGCAGGAATACGGCCTGCCGCCGGCTCCGGACGGGATGAGCCCGCAGGCCATCCTCAACGCCATCCATGAACGCGCCGCCGAACTGGTGGACCAGCAGTACCGCTGCTGGAACGAGACACTGCGCCCGGCCCTGATGGATGCCGGCATCGGCGTGCTCGGCCGCCATTCGTGGAACCATCGGCAGAAGCGCTGGCTGCGGGCCTACTTCCGCAACGAGATCATGCCGGTGCTGTCGCCGCTGGGCCTGGATCCGGTGCATCCGTTCCCGAAGATCCTCAACAAGTCGCTGAACATCGTCGTCGTGCTGAAGGGCACCGATGCATTCGGCCGCGCCGGCCACCTGGCCATCGTGCGCGCACCGCGCTCGCTGCCGCGCATCATCCAGCTGCCG
Organism: Stenotrophomonas sp. STEN009; assembly: GCF_056760395.1. NCBI lineage: Bacteria > Pseudomonadati > Pseudomonadota > Gammaproteobacteria > Lysobacterales > Lysobacteraceae > Stenotrophomonas > Stenotrophomonas sp. STEN009. The sequence goes on from NZ_JBRRES010000038.1 coordinate 2,152, forward strand.
GAAAAACTCGGTGGCTCGCAGAACTTCGTGTTCCTGTCCTCGGTGCTGTCCACCTTCGTGGATGAACTGTTCCCGGGCATGGAAGTCCAGGGCGCCTACCAGTTCCGCGTGACCCGCAATTCCGAGCTGGTGGTGGACGAGGAGGAAGTGGAGAACCTGGCGCTGGCACTGCGCGATGAACTGGTCGACCGCGGCTACCGGCCGGCGGTGCGGCTGGAAATCGCCCATGACATGCCGCGCGAGATCGTGCGTACCCTGCTGCAGAACTTCGGCCTGACCGAGAACGCGGTGTATCGCATCGATGGCCCGGTCAACCTCAACCGCATCATCCAGCTGTACGACCTCATCGCGCAGCCAGACCTGAAATATCCGCCGATGACGCCGCGCACGCTGCGCGACACCGATGGCATCTTCGAGACCGTGGCGCGCCAGGACCTGCTGCTGCACCATCCCTTCGATGCGTTCGCCGCGGTCCTCGACCTGATCCGCCAGGCGGCGCTGGATCCGAACGTGCTGGCGATCAAGCAGACCCTGTACCGCACGGGCAAGGATTCGCTGATCGTCGATGCGCTGATCCAGGCTGCACGTGCCGGCAAGGATGTGACCGTGGTGGTCGAGCTGCGCGCACGCTTCGATGAAGAGGCCAACCTCGGGCTGGCCGATCGCCTGCAGGAAGCCGGCGTACAGGTGGTGTATGGCGTGGTCGGCTACAAGACCCATGCCAAGATGCTGCTGATCGTGCGTCGCGAAGGCCGCAAGCTGCGCCGTTACGTGCACCTGGGCACCGGCAACTACCACAGCGGTACGGCGCGCGCGTACACCGACATCAGCCTGATCACCGCCGACGCGGACATCGGCAATGATGTGCACCTGCTGTTCCAGCAGCTGTCCGGGCTGGCCTCGAAGATGAAGCTCAAGCGCCTGCTGCAGTCGCCCTTCACCCTGCATACCGGCATCCTGGCGCGGATCGAGCGCGAGACGCGCATCGCGGCCGCGGGCCGCCCGGCACGCATCATCGCCAAGATGAACGCCCTCAACGAGGCCCAGGTAATCCGCGCGCTGTACGCCGCCTCGCAGGCCGGAGTGCAGATCGACCTGATCATCCGTGGCGCCTGCACCCTGCGTCCCGGCGTCCCGGGCGTGTCCGACAACATCCGTGTCCGCTCCATCGTCGGCCGCTTCCTGGAACACAGCCGGGTCTACTGGTTCGGCAACGATGGTGCGCCCGAACTGTACTGCGCGAGCGCCGACTGGCTGGAGCGCAACCTGCTGCGGCGGGTCGAGACCTGCTTCCCGATCCTGGATCCGACGCTGGCCAAGCGGGTCTACCGCGAAGTCCTGCAGAACTATCTGGACGACAACCTCAACGCCTGGGAACTGGATGCCGATGGCATCTATCACAAGCGTGCCCCGGCCCACGACGAGGCCCCGCATTCGGCGCAGATGGCATTGATGCAGGGTCTCTGACCCGGTAGGTGCCGGCCTTGGTCGGCACAATGCGTCCAATGTAGAACACCGGGGTCAGAGCCCGTTGCGCAGCAACGGGATCCGACCCCGTGTCGTTCCGGCAGACCGCGGCCAACTGTCGAAGGCGGGGTGGGTCCGGTTGAGGGGGTGTGAGCGGCATGGATGCCGCGACCAAGCCCCCAGGGATGGGTTTACGGCGTCCCCCTCATCCGGACCCCCCCCGCCATCCCTCAGAAAACCCGCTTTTGACGTTGACGTTGACGTTGACCTTGCCGGCCAGCGGCCGGCACTACCGAACGCCCCCCGACAAAATGTGAAGGCCATGCGGTGACGAGCACACCGCCCCTTCGGCTAACATTCGCCCATGCCGCATACCACCACGACTCCGCCCGCATTGCAGGATGGCGACCTGCTGGCCGCCATCGACCTTGGCTCCAACAGTTTCCACATGGTCATCGCGCGCTACACGCTCGGCCAGCTGCGGGTGATCGACCGCCTGCGCGAAACCGTGCGCATGGCCGACGGTCTGGATGGCAAGGGGGGCCTGTCGGCTGCGGCACGGCAACGCGCACTGGAATGCCTGGCCCGCTTCGGCCAGCGCATCCGCAATGTCCCGTCGCACCGCGTGCGTGCACTGGCCACCAATACCGTGCGGCAGCTGCGTTCACCGCAGTCGTTCCTGGTTCCCGCCGAAACCGCGCTGGGACATGCCATCGAAGTGGTGAGCGGCCGCGAGGAGGCGCGCCTGATCTACCTGGGCGTCGCCCATGCCCAGCCGCCCAAACCGGGCGAGCGCCGACTGGTGATCGACATCGGCGGTGGCTCGACCGAGTTCATCATCGGCATGGGCATGCAGACCCTCGAGCGCGAGAGCCTGCAGGCCGGCTGCATTGCCAGCACCCGCCGCTTCTTTCCGGGCGGCAAGCTCAGCAAGAAGCGCTGGAAGGATGCACTGGCCGAGATCGGTCGCGAGTTCCAGCCCTTCGCCAGCAAGTACCGTGCGCTGGGCTGGCAGGAGGCACTGGGTTCTTCGGGCACCCACAAGGCGATCAGCGAGATCTGCGCGACGATGAAGCTGAGCAAGGGGGCGATCACCGCCGAAGCCCTGCCACAGCTGCGCGACGAGCTGCTCAAGGCCAAGAAGATCGACGACATCGTGCTGCCGGGCCTGTCCAGCGATCGCCGCCCGATCATCGCGGGCGGCATCCTGGTGCTGGAGGCGGCCTTCCAGGCGCTGGGCCTGCAGAAGCTGCTGGTCAGCAAGGCCGCGATGCGCGAAGGCATCCTTTACGACATCGTCGGCCGTGCCGGCGAGAACGACCTGCGCGACGAATCGGTCGCTGCGCTCACCCACCGTTACGGCATCGACACCGTCCAGGCCGACCGCGTGCAGGACACCGCCCTGTCGCTGCTGGAGCAGGTGCAGGAACGCTGGAAGCTCGACGCTGACGATGCCCGCATGCTCGGCTGGGCGGCACGCCTGCATGAGCTGGGGCTGATGATCGCCCACAGCGGCTATCACGTGCATGGCAGCTACGTGCTGGAACACTCGGACATCGCCGGCTTCTCGCGGCAGGAGCAGCAGATGCTGGCGGCCCTGGTCCGCAGCCATCGCCGCAGCGTGGGCAAGACCGCGTTCGACGCCCTGCCCGAGCGCCTGCTGCTGACCGCGCGGCGGCTGGCCGCGCTGCTGCGCCTGGCGGTGCTGCTCAACCGTGCCCATGAGGACGCTCCGCTGCCGCCGCTGGAACTGACCGCCGATGACAACCGGTTGTCGCTGATCGTGCCGCAGGCGTTCATCGACGCCCGGCCGCTGCTGCGCGCCGACCTGATCGGCGAGACCGACGGCATCGCCGGCCTCGGCATCCAGTTCCGTCCCTTCGTTGCCTGAATACGCGCGCCTCGGCGTTACATTCGGTGACACTTTGCGCAATCTGGCGGCTTTTCCTGCTGCATCGCGTCAGCCGGTCGTTGGCGGTCCATTCGCGACGGCACCGTAAGCGATTGCTTTTGTTCATTTTTTGTGAGGATTTGTGACAAGGCGTTAATTTGTTCGACACACCCTCTTTACACAGCATTAACCAACGAGACTACTATCGGGTTGCTGGTCCGGTCGCACGACCTTCCGGCTTCTTCGACGCCCTTTTTGGCGTCCGTTGCACGACCTGAGAGAGAGAGCTCGTATGACTTCACGCACCACCGCCCTGGGGCAGGCGATCCGCTATGCCCTGGCTACCACTGCAACGCTGGCGGCACTGCCCGCGTTCGCCCAGAGCGAAAGCACTGCTTCGCCGACCAACCTGGACCGTATCGAGATCACCGGTTCGCGTATCCGTCAGGTCGACGTGGAAACCGCCCAGCCGGTGTTCGCGATCAGCCGCAACGATATCGAGCGCCAGGGCTTCAGCTCGGTTGCCGACATCCTGCAGAACGTCACCGCGATGGGCAGCCCGGCAATCAGCCGCGCCAACGCGCTGACCGCAGGCGAGAACGCGGGCGGCACCTACATCGACATGCGCAACCTGGGCACGCAGCGCACGCTGGTGCTGGTCAACGGCAAGCGCCTGGGCATCAGCACGTCCGGCTACCAGGACGTTTCCTCCCTGCCGGTGTCGGCAGTGGAGCGCATCGAGGTGCTGAAGGACGGCGCTTCTGCGATCTATGGTTCGGATGCCATGGCTGGCGTGGTCAACATCATCACCCGCTCCAACGTCACCGGCGTGACCGCCAACGTCTACCACGGCCAGTACAGCGAGGGCGACGGCGCGCGCGACCGCTTCGCCGTGGTCGCCGGCTGGAACAACGACCGCATCTCGCTGACCCTGTCGGCCGAGCATGCAGAAGAGAAGGGCGTGTGGGCACGTGACCGCGGCTTCAGCCAGTACGGCATGACCGATCGCCACCCGAACGACAGCAGCAACTGGACCACCATCAGCCAGTACGGCCAGTTCACCGGCGTGCGCGGTCCCGGCTGCAATGCGACGCCTCCGGCAGGCTGTGGCTACTCGCTCAACCGTGGCACGGACCCGACCAATCCGGCCAATTACCACCTCACCAACTCCACGCCCTTCACCGGTGACGTGAGCAACGCCAACGACCAGATGCACGTGATGTACCCGGTCAAGCGCGACTCGATCTACTTCGACGGCCGGTTCAAGATCACCGACAACGTCAACTTCCGCACCGAGCTGGGCTACAACCAGCGCGAGTCCACCCGCCAGATCGCGGGCTATCCGCTGCAGTCGAGCACCGCCGGTGTCGGCTCCATGTCGATCGACAGCTACTTCAACCCGTTCGGCAACCAGCACGGCTTCGCCACCCCGACTGCGGTGGCCTGGAACCGCCGCACCTGGGAAGTGCCGCGCGTGACCACCAGCGAGCTGAAGACCTACCGCGCGGTGGCGTCGTTCGACGGCTCGTTCGATATCGGCGAGCGTTACTTCGACTGGGAAGTGGGCTACCAGTACAACCGCAACGAGCTGGAATCGGTGGCGACCGGCAACCTGCACAAGGGTCGCGTCGCGGCCGGCGTAGGTCCGTCCTTCTTCAACGCCGCCACCGGCAAGGTACAGTGCGGCACGGCCGCTGCTCCGATCTCCTACGACGTCTGCAAGCCGTGGAACCCGCTGGTTCCGTACGGCACCACCGCTGCCGATGGCATCTATGGCAACGAAGAACTGCAGGCGTGGCTGTTCCCGGATGAGATCACCAAGGGCCGCACCACCTCCAAGAACTTCTTCGCCAGCATCGCGGGCAGCATCGTGACCCTGCCGGCCGGTGACCTCGGCTTCGCCTTCGGCGTGGAAAGCCGCAAGGAAGAAGGCAAGTACACCCCGGATGCCCTGGCCCAGACCGGCGCCACCACCAACCTCGCGGCTGGCCCGACCGGTGGCGACTACACCGTCAATGAAGCCTACCTGGAAGTGAACGTTCCGGTGCTGGCCGATCTGCCGGGCGCGAAGGAACTGAGCTTCAACGGTGCTACCCGTTTCTCGGACTACAACACCTTCGGCAACACCCTCAACAGCAAGTTCGGCTTCAAGTGGAAGCCGATCGACTCGCTGATGGTGCGTGGCACCTGGGCGGAGGGCTTCCGCGCCCCGACCATCAACGATCTGTTCGGTGGTGGCTCCGAGACCTTCGCGCAGTTCAGCGATCCGTGCGACACCCGCTTCGGTTCCTCGGCCTCCAGCGCCGAAGTCCGTTCGCGTTGCGCCCGCGACATCGCCAATGCCGATACCTTCCGCCAGCTGCGCCAGGGCGGCACTCCGGTGAACACCTCCACCGATGCCACGCCGGTGCCGTTCACTTCCGGCTCGAATCCGCTGCTGACTCCGGAAACCTCGACCAGCAAGACGCTGGGCCTGGTCTGGAGCCCGAGCTTCATCCAGGGCTTCAACGCCTCGCTGGACTGGTGGAAGATCCGCATCGACAACACGATCATTGCCGATACGCCGACCCAGATCCTGCAGGACTGCTACGAAGCAGGCATCGATTCGCGCTGCACGCGCTTCCAGCGTGACCCGGTGACGGGCATCGTGACCAACCTGAAGTTCGGCAACCGCAATGCGGGCTTCATGGAAACCGAAGGTTACGACCTGGATGTGAGCTACCGTCTGGACACCCGGTTCGGCAAGTTCAACGTGAATTCGGCCACCACCTACGTGTCCAGTGCGACCTACCGCACCTCGAACGACAGCTCGATCGTTCCGATCGTCACCAACGGCATCGGCAGCGCCTTCCGCGTCCGCTCCAACCTGGCGCTGGGCTACGATCTGGGTGACTTCGGCGTGACCTGGACCGCGCGCTACTACTCGGGCGTGAAGGAGACCTGCTCCAACATCGGTCTGTATCCGGACGAGTGCTCCGATCCGGGCGTGTATGCACCGTGGTACAAGGGCTCGCGCAACTACAACGAGCGTGGTTCGGTGACCTTCCACGACGTGCAGTTCCGCTACAACCTGCCGTGGGATGCGACCGTCGCCGTCGGCGCCAACAACGTGTTCGAGAAGTCCGGCCCGATCATGTACAGCAAGCCGAACTCCGCGTTCTCGTACTACGGTGGCTACGACATCGGTCGTTTCATCTACATGAAGTACCAGCAGCGCTTCTGATCGATCGCACTGCGACGCTCCACGACCACGGCCCTTCGGGGCCGTGGTTTTTTCTGGCCCCGGCCCCGCAGCCGGCACTCCTGCGCGTCTGTCATGCCTGTGTCGCCAAGCCGTCATGTCGGCTACATCGCCAGGCCCGAGCATGCCGGGAAACCGGAGGCCCGCCATGCGCTATGCCATCGTCACCGAGACGTATCCGCCGGAAGTCAACGGCGTCGCACTGACCGTGCAGGGACTGGAACAGGGCCTGCGGACGGCCGGGCACGAGATCGACCTGATCCGGCCACGCCAGGCCAGTGAAGCGCTGGATTCCGCTCCCGGTACCCTGCTGGTGCCCGGCGCCGCCCTGCCCCGCTATCCCGGCTTGCGGTTCGGCCTGCCGGCCCCGATCCGGCTCGGTCGCCACTGGCAGCAGCAGCGCCCGGATGCGATCTATGTCGCTACCGAAGGCCCGCTGGGCTGGTCGGCGCTGCGTACCGCGCGGCGCCTCGGCATCCCGGTAGCCAGTGGCTTCCACACCCGCTTCGACGAGTATCTGCCGGACTACGGGGTCGCCTGGCTGCAGGCCGCCGCGATGCGCTGGATGCGCCGCTTCCACAACCAGGCCGACGCCACCCTCGTGCCCACCCGCGAGCTCCAACAGTTCCTTGCCGAACAGGGCTTCGAGCGCGTTCGGCTGCTGGCCCGCGCGGTCGACAGCCAGCAGTTCGACCCGGGCCGGCGTGACCCCACCCTGCGCGAGGAATGGGGCATCGACGGCAACGGCCTGGCAGCGATCTACGTTGGCCGCATCGCCGCCGAGAAGAACCTCGGACTGGCCGTGAAGGCGTTCCGCCGCCTGCAGCAGATACGGCCGAAGGCACGCTTCGTCTGGGTCGGCGACGGGCCCGCACGGGAGAAGCTGGCGCATGAGAACCCCGACTTCATCTTCTGCGGCATCCAGCGCGGCGAAGCGCTGGCCCGCCATTTCGCCAGCGGCGATCTGTTCCTGTTCCCCAGCCGCAGCGAGACCTTCGGCAACGTGACCCTGGAAAGCATGGCCAGCGGCCTGGCCACGGTGGCCTTCGATTACGGCGCGGCGCGTGAGTACCTGCGCAACGGCGAGAACGGTGCCGCCGTGGACCACGACGAGCAGTTCGTCGAAGCGGCCGTGCAGCTGGCCAGCGATGACACGCTGCGCCGCGAACTGGGCAGCCAGGCCGCACGGGCGATGAAGCGGCTGCATCCGCAGCAGGTGGTGGCCGAGTTCGATGCGCTGCTGGCCGAGCTGGCGAACACCCGGAGGATTGGCCATGCGCACCACGCCGCTTGAACTGCTGCGCGGCAGCGAAACACGCCTGTGCCGGCGGGCGAACCACTATTGCCGGCGCCGCCGCGTGCGCCGTCTGTTCTCGATCATCAGCCGGCTCGGCGACGGCGTGTTCTGGTACGTGCTGATGGGTGTGCTGGTGGCGATCGATGGCTTCGACGGGCTGCGCGCATCGGTGCACATGGCCGCCACCGGCCTGGCCGCGCTGCTGCTGTACAAGGGCCTCAAGCGCTGGACCCGGCGCCCCCGCCCGTATGCCGCGGATCTGCGCATCCGGGCCTGGGTGGCCCCGCTGGACGAGTTCAGTTTCCCGTCCGGGCATACCCTGCACGCGGTGTCGTTCACCATCGTGGCGTTGGCCTATTACCCCTGGCTGGCGCCGCTGCTGGTGCCGTTCACCCTCGGCGTGGGCCTGTCGCGGGTCGTGCTGGGCCTGCATTACCCCAGCGATGTGCTGGCCGCCACCGGCATCGCCGCACTGCTGGCGTCGGCCAGCCTGGCCTGGCTGCCGCTGCCGGTGTGATGCGCTCGCCGGCCATGGCCCGGCGCTACCGGTATCCGCGATGACCTAGAATGCAGGCATGACCACGCTGTTCATTTCCGACCTGCACCTGGACCCGAGCCGTCCGGAAATCACCGACCTGTTCCTGCGTTTCCTGCGCGAACAGGCGCCCGGCGCGGACGCGCTGTACATCCTGGGCGATCTGTTCGAGGCCTGGATCGGCGACGACACGCCCTCACCCGCCGCCGATGCGGTGGCGGACGCATTGAGGACGCTCGCCGACAGCGGCGTGCCGGTGTACTTCATCCGCGGCAACCGCGATTTCCTGCTTGGCGAAGACTACGCACGCCGCGCCGGCCTGCGCATCCTGCCCGACCCCTGCGTGATCGAGCTGTACGGCCGTGCCGTGCTGCTGCAGCACGGCGATCTGCTGTGCACCGACGACATTCCCTACCAGCAGTTCCGCGCACAGACGCGCGATCCGGCCTTCCAGGCGCAGTTCCTCTCGCAACCGCTGGCCGCACGCATTGCCTTCGCACAGAAGGCCCGTGAAGCGAGCCAGGCACGGCAGTCGGAAATGAAACAGGGCGACCGCGTGCAGTTCGAGACAGTAACCGACGTGGCCCCGGCCGAAGTGGAGGCCACCTTCATCCGTCACGGCGTGGACACCATGATCCACGGCCACACCCACCGCCCTGCAATCCATGCGCTGCAGGCCGGCGGACGCAGCTGCACCCGCATCGTTCTGGGTGACTGGTACGAGCAGGGCTCGGTACTGCGCGTGACCCCACAGGGCTGGACGCTGGATTCGCTGACCTGAGGCCCGTCCATCCAAGGCAGCGCACGACCCCGGGTCGTGCGCCCCGAGTACCGGTTACCGGAAGCCGGCGATGGTGTGCTTGGTATTGACCAGCACGCGCTGGTTGTCGGCGGTGCTGGCAGTGCCCATCGGGATGCCGTTGTAGCTGATGTTCGGATTGGACCAGTAATTCAGGCGCGGGCAGCTGCGGGTGCAGTTGTACGCCATGATGGTGCGCCAGCCGGTACCGCTGGACGGCTCATAGCGATAGCCATGGCCATAGGCGTACGGCGACGTGCTCGGATCGTTGGCGAGATCGTGCCGCGCGCTCTGCAGGTGGCCGATCTCGTGGGCGAACGAGTAGTAGCCGGTCGCGCAATCCCAGTACACCGCCGCGAATGCGGTGGATGCGCTTGAGCCGATGCCCGAGGCCAGGCCGCAGTACGACGCGTTGTTGATCAGCAGCACGCCGACATCGGCCGTGTAGGTATTGCGGCTGCTGTGGATGCTGTCCATGTAGCCGTCGCTGGTGCCGCGGAAACGTGCCAGATCGGTATTGAAGTCGCCGGATTCGCTGTAACTGGTGGTCTCGTAGCGGGCCAGCTGCAGCGTCAGGCCGACATTGCTGTTGGTGTAGCCCTGGTTCGACTCGGCGACCGCCAGCTGCACCAGCGACTGCATGTTGCCGCCATAGGCGGCGACGGCGGCATTGGTGGCCACCACCAGTACGCGGATGGTCGCCGGCGTTCCCGAAGACGCCTGGGCAATGCCGATGCGGTCATCGGCCGGCAGCGGAATCTTCGGCAACTGGTTGTAGTCGGCCGGGTGGTCGGCCGGCATCCGCGATTCATCCACTTCCACCAGGACGTGGCGGTTGCCGAGCGGACGCAGCCGGTAGAGTTTGCCGTCCTTGCGGATCGAGCCGGTCAGCGTGTCGCCGGAGCGGACCAGGATCACCGAATTGCCAGGGTCATCCTGTCCATTGGAGGTGGCCGCCTGCAGCCTGCCCGACGCGGAGCGGAGCTGGCCGTACCAGACAGAGCCGCCGTCGGGCAGCGTTTCGACCTTGCTGCGTACCGCCTGCACCCGCTGGCCAAGCAGCTCGAACTCCAGCTGCGGCTGCGCGGTGGCAGCGGCATCGACCCGCACCTCCTGCACGGCGGCCGTGGACGGCGTCGCCAGCAACCGGCCCAGCGCAGGTTCACTGCTTGCCGATGCACGACTGAGTACCGTCACCGGCTCGAACAACGGTGCAGCACCGGCGGCCGCAACCACCGACATTCCCAGCAACAGGCCACCCGCCGTCTTGCCAATCGATCTGGACATCATTTCGTCGCTCCTTGAATGAAGTGAACAGCAGTGATGCAGCACGACCCGTTGTGTCGGGTCCGGCCATCTGGCCTGCGCAGGTCGTGTGAATTCAATAGGCGGTCGGAATGAGAATCTGGATCTGTGATCGACCGCATCTGCGTTCAGTCACGTCAACAGCGTCGCTACACTTCGCCAACACACCGCTTTCGCGCTACCGTGACGTAGCCACGACGGGGAATGCACATGGCACCAGCGCAGGACACCCATGACGATGCCGCCGTGCTGCGGATTGGTCTGTTCTTCGATGGCACCCGCAACAACGCGCACAACCTGGCGCGCGGACACGTCCAGGTGCCGCAACCCCGCCCTGCCGTGCTGCGCGCCGACGATGATTCGACCTATCAGAGCCGGCTGACCAGCAGCTACGACAATGGCCTGACCAACGTCGCACGGCTGCACCGGTTGTATCCGGACAGCCGCCAGGAGACGCTGCCGTTCCCCTCGCTGGCCATCTACGTGGAAGGGGTGGGCACCCGCGATGATGCCGAAGACGATCTGCTGGGACTGGCCTTCGGCATCGGCGCCAGCGGTGTGCGTGCCAAGGTCGAGCGCGCGCTCAACGAGCTGTTGCCGGCAGCATTGACCAGCGTGTCCGCGCGCTGGCACAGGCCCGTGCAGGGCGTGCAGCTGGATCTGTTCGGATACTCGCGCGGGGCGGCGGCGGCGCGCGATACCGCCAACCGCTTGCAGGCCTGGGATACGGCCCGCTGGCAGCAACTGCTGCAGGACGCGGGGCTGGTGTGCGCCGCCGGCTTCGCGCCGGCACGGCCGCTGCTGCGCTTCATCGGCCTGTTCGACACGGTCGTCGCCGTAAGCGGGGGAAGAGCCGATGAGCGACCACGCGTCGCCCTCGCCGCCGACATCGCCGGACGTGTCGTGCAGCTGGTCGCGCGCGACGAACATCGCCAGCACTACCCGCTCACGCGGGTGGCCGCGGCGCACGTGGAGATCGCACTGCCCGGCGTGCACGCCAACATCGGCGGTGGCTACAACCAGACAGAGGAAGGACCGAAGCTGCTCAGTCGCCCACGCCGGCAGCAGCTGCGCCGGCCAAGCGTGGCCGACTACCAGGTCCCCCCGCTGGCACAGCTTCAGGCCACGACGGTGTACGCCGAGGCGCAGGCGGATGCCGAACGCTGGCGGCAGCAGCTCGGGCTGGGCGAAAAGGAAGTCTGGGTCGATGTCTGGCACCAGTGGCAGCAGCAACGCCGCGCCGGCAGCCGCAGCGTGCTGCTGTCGCCGGTGTTGTACGTCACCGCGGCAGTGGTGCTGCGTCGGCGCATCGACTGGCGTTACCAGCTGGTGGCCCTGCAGGTGATGCAGCAGCAGGCCATCGCCGCCGGCGTACGCTGGCGCGCAGATGCCAACGCGGTTGCCGGCTGGGAACTGCCCGAAGCACTGCTGCCGATCGCGCGCCGGCTGATGGCCGGCCAGGCCCTCACCCCGGCCCAGGAAGCACTGCTGCGCAGGCGCTACCTGATGCAGTCGGCACACTGGAATTTCGACGCTCTGGGCGATACCGCGCTGACCTATGCGGCCGATGCCGGCGTGAGCGAGCTGCCGTATCGACCCGGTCCCGGCCTGTTCTACATCAACCGCCCCACCGTGGATGGCAAGCGGGTGGTGCTGCCGAACACATGAGACGCGCCCGCGCGGGACGGGAAGGGGCTCCCGCGTTGCCGGTCAGCCGGCCTGTTCGACCAGGTTGGCCAGTTCGTCGGCATCGAAACCGGCCAGCAGGCGGGCTTCCAGGTTGAACGGACCGTGCAGGTAACCGCCTGCGAACTCGACCAGCAGTGCCTTGAAGCGTGCGCGCGGTTCAACGCCGGCACGTTCGCAGTACCAGCGGTACCAGCGCGAACCTGCGGCGACGTGCGCCACTTCCTCGCGCAGGATGATCTCCAGCACATCCGCGGTCTCGCCATCGCCGACGTTGCGCAGCTTGTCGATCATGCCCGGTGTCACGTCCAGGCCACGCGCTTCCAGTACGCGGGGCACCAGCGCCATGCGTGCCAGGCCGTCATGTGCGGTCTTCTCGCACATCTCCCACAGGCCGTTATGCGCAGGGAAGTCGGCGTAGTCGTGGCCATGTGCCAGCAAGCGCTCACGCAACAGCATGAAATGCCGCGACTCGTCATCGGCACAACTGACCCAGTCGGCATGGAAGGCTGCGGGCAGGCCGCGGAAGCGATACACGGCATCCCAGGCCAGATCGATCGCATTGAGTTCGATGTGGGCGATGGCATGGATGAAGGCGGCGCGCCCTTCCACCCCACCGAGGCCACGCCGCGGCACCTCGCGCGGATGGACCAGTACCAGGCGGTCCGGTCTGCCCGGCATCCGGATCGGCTCCGGTGGCGGCGCATCCACCGCCACCTTCAGCCGCCCCGCGCGGAATGCCGCGGCATGAGCCTGGGTCAAGGCCACCTTGCGCAGCGGATCGGCTTCTGCAAGGCACTGCTGCGCGGCACGCAGCAGGTCGCCACCGACGTCGGCCTCGACCACGCCCTTGGCCTCAGGCGCGGCGCTTGTGCTTGGCGTCGTCCGAACGCAGTTGCTGGATGCGCTCGAAATAGCCCGGTTCGATGCCGGTGGGATAGTGGCCGTTGAAGCAGGACGAGTCGAAGTTGCGCAGTGCGGGGTTGCCCTCGCTCACGGCCGCTTCCATGTCTTCCAGATCCTGGTAGATCAGCCAGTCGCAGCCCAGGTGGGCCTCGATTTCTTCCACGCTGCGGTTGTGCGCGACCAGTTCTTCGGCGGCCGGCATGTCGATGCCGTAGATGTTCGGGAAGCGCACCGGCGGCGCGGCACTGGCCAGGTAGACCTTGCGTGCGCCCGCATCACGGGCCATCTGCACGATCTGCTGGCTGGTGGTGCCACGCACGATCGAGTCGTCCACCAGCAGCACCACCCGGTTGCGGAACTCCAGGTGGATCGGGTTGAGCTTGCGCCGCACCGACTTCACCCGCTCACCCTGCCCCGGCATGATGAAGGTGCGGCCGATATAGCGGTTCTTGATGAAGCCTTCGCGGTACTTCACCCCGAGCACATTGGAGATTTCCAGCGCCGCATCGCGCGAGGTGTCCGGAATCGGGATGATGGTGTCGATGTCGTGGTCCGGGCGCAGGCGCAGGATCTTCTCGCCCAGCTTGATGCCCATGCGCATGCGCGCCTTGTGCACCGAGACATTGTCGATCATCGAATCCGGGCGGGCGAAGTACACGTACTCGAAGATGCACGGCGTATGCTCGGCCGGTTCGGCGCAGATTTCCGAGAACAGCTCGCCACGCGCGGTGATGACCAGCGCTTCGCCCGGCTGCACGTCGCGTACGCGCTGGAAGCCGAGCACGTCCAGTGCGGCCGATTCGGAAGCGACGATGTACTCGTCGCCCTCGGCATGGCTGCGCTTGCCCAGCACCAGCGGACGGATGCCATGCGGATCGCGGAAGGCAACCAGTCCCAGGCCCAGCACCACGCTGACCACCGCGTAGCCGCCCTTGCAGCGACGATGCACCCCGGCCACCGCGCGAATGGCGGCTTCCGGACTGAGCTGGCGCTGCTGTTCCAGTTCGTAGGCGAACACGTTCAGCAGCACTTCGCTGTCCGAATCGGTGTTGACGTTGCGGCGGTCCTGCTCGAACACCTGCTGGCGCAGAGCCTCGGTGTTGATGAGGTTGCCGTTGTGCGCCAGGGCGATGCCATACGGCGAATTGACGTAGAACGGCTGCGCCTCGTCCATGCCTTCCGAACCGGCCGTGGGATACCGCACGTGGGCGATGCCGACGCTGCCCTCCAGGGTGGACATGGTGCGTGCGTCGAACACGTCGCGGACCAGGCCGTTGGCCTTCTGCACCCGCAGGCGGCTGCCGTTGGCGGTGGCGATGCCTGCCGCGTCCTGGCCGCGATGCTGGAGGACGGTCAAGCCGTCATACAACTGCCCGGCGACGTTCTGGTTGCCGACGATTCCGACGATGCCACACATGGTGCGAGGTCTCCGCTGGGCTGTGCCCAGTTACAAGGAAGGTGGCCGTGCCTGGCCTGGGGTCCCGCCCGCGGCAGGCGCGGGCCGGGCCGGACGCGCGGGCGCCGGCTCGATGTTGCTGGGCAGTGTGGGGGCCGGCCGGGGCTCCCGCTCCACGTCCACGGGCCGCGGCCATCCGCCGCCCGCCACTACCTCGTTGAGAACGCCATTATCGCCTGTCGGCGCCGGCTTGCCCAATACCTGCGAGGAGGTGGGGGCATTCTCGAGCAGGGGCAAGGGCAGTGCCCCCGGCAGCAGGCCGTCCAGTGGCAGCGCCTGTGGCAGCATGCCGTCCAGCTGCGGCAGCTGGGCCTGCATCCAGGCCACCGCCGGCTGCAGCAACGGCCGCACCTGCGACTGCTGCCATGCCGGCTCAGCCGGCAACGCGGTGAAACCGGCCAGCAGCAACAGCACGCTGGCGAAGAACAGGCCGCGGACCAGGCCCAGGGCACCGCCCAGCAGGCGATCCACGCCGCCCAACAGGGTCAGTTTGATCGCTGCCTTCAGCAACAGCCCGACCAGCCCGACCGCCACCACGGTGAGCACGAACACCCCCAGATAGCCGGCCAGATAGTGACCCGTGCCGGGTGGCTGGGGCGCCGCCCACCAGTGCGATGCCTCGTTGCCGAAGGTGAACGCCATCCAGCCGGCCAGCAGCCAGGACACCAGCGCGACCACGGTGCCGACGAAACCGCGGATGAAGCCGAACAGCACCGACGCACCGATCAGCACGCCCAGCACGATGTCGATCACGCTGCCCGCTCCTGCCGACGACAGCGGCGGACAGCGCGCGTGATCACGGGTGCGGTCGGACCATGCCGGCCACGCCGACCTTGGCCGCCACCTGGGCCTTCAGCTGCTCGGCATCGGCGCGGTTGGCCACCGGCCCGACGCGCACGCGATGCAGGGTGCCCTTTTCGGTGCGGACCTGCTCGACAAAGGCACTGAATCCGGCAGCGCGCACCTTGTCGCGCAGCGCGTTGGCGTCGTTGGCCTGGCCGAACGCCCCCAGCTGGACCGCGAAACCAACACCGCCCGCCGCCGGCGCGGCCGGGGTTTGCGGTTGCGGCTTTGGCTCGGGCTTGGCGACCGGCTTCGTCGCCTCCGGCGTCGCCGTTGCCTTCGGTGCTTCAGGCTTGGCGACCGGCGTGCTGGGCGGCAGGCTCTCGCTGCGCACCGGGTTGCCCGTGGCCGACGGCGTGGACGCCGCCGCCGGGGTGCTGGCCGACGGTGCCGCCGGCGCCGGAGCAGCGGCGGCCGGTGCAGCCGCAGCTGCGGGCGCATCCAGCGTGATCACCTCGGCATGGACGTCGGAGCGGATCTTCACCGCCTGCAGGCGGGCCGCCTCGGCCTGGGCGCGATCGGCATACGGTCCGACGCGCACGCGCCACGCCTGCCGGCCGTTGATGGTCGCCGCCTCGGCAAAGCCCGGCAGCTGCGAACGCTTCAGATAGGCGATCACCGCATCGGCGTCGGCCTTGCTGCCATAGGCGCCGAATGTCACCGCATAGTTGCCGGCAGCCACCGCCGGCGAGGTGTCCACGGTCGGCGGCGTGGCGGGCGTGGCTGCGTCCTGCAGTGGTGCGGCCTGGCCACTCTGCAGGCCGGTGGCACCCCCGGCCGGGGCGACCAGCGGCAGCTCACGGGTCTCGAACTGGCCGTCGGCGGGCGCATTGGGCGCTGCGATCGGCACACTGGCGACGCCACTGTCCGGCGCCGGCCCCTTCACCAGCATCGGCAGGAAGATCACGGCGAGTGCCACCAGCACGATGGCACCAATCAATCGCTGTTTCAGAGGCGTATCCACGTGAGGCAGGCAACTGTCCGGGGGTTGCGGTCGATTATACGGGTGCCGGACCGGACGGCGTCGGCGTTGGCTGAACGTGGATCAGGGCGCGGGCTGCAACCACTGCAGGGCCGCAGCGGCCGTGTGGAACGAACCGAATACCAGCACGCGGTCGCCTGGCTGGGCCTGTGCCAGCACCTGCGTCAGTGCCTGCTCGACAGTGCCGACCAGCCGTGCGGTGACCGCAGCGGTGCCGTGCAGGCGTGCCTGCAGCTGCTGCGCACTCTGTCCGCGCGGACCTTCCAGGCCGGCCAGCGTCCACTCGTCCACCACCTCCTGCAGCGCCTGCACCACGCCTTCCGCATCCTTGTCCTGCAACGCGGCATAGACCGCCAGGGTCCGGCCCGGGACAGCTTCGGCCTTCAGCGCGCGTGCCAGCTGGCCGGCCGCCTGCGGGTTGTGACCCACATCGACCCGCACCTGCACCCCATCACGATCGAATGCCTGCAGGCGACCGTTGATGCGGGCCGCGGCGATGCCAGCCGCCCACGCCGCGCGTGGCAGCGGCCGGTCCAGCGCGCGCAGCGCGGCAATGGCCGCACCCGCATTGGCCAGCTGGATCGGACCGGCCAGCGCGGGGGTCGGCAGTTCCATGCGCAGGCCGACATCGCGCCAGCGCCAGCGCTGGGCATCGATCGGCTCGTAGAAGTAGTCGCTGCCGCCGCGGATGGCGTTCGCGCCCAGCAGATAGGCCCGTGCCAGCACGCTCGACGGCGGGTCGGTCTCGCCCAGGATCACCGGTTTCCAGCCGCGGATGATGCCGGCCTTTTCCGCACCGATCGCTTCACGGTCCTCGCCCAGCCACTCGGCATGGTCGATGTCCACCGTGGTGATCACGGCCACGTCGGCGTCGACGATGTTGACCGCATCCAGGCGCCCTCCCAGCCCGACTTCCAGTACCGCCAGGTCCAGCGCTGCCCCCGCGAACAGCTGCAGGGCGGCCAGCGTGCCGTACTCGAAGTAGGTCAGGGTGATGTCGCCACGCGCAGCTTCGACGGCGTTGAATGCCGCCACCAGAGCGGCATCCTCCGCATCCTGCCCATCGATGCGCACGCGTTCGTTGTAGCGGAGCAGGTGCGGCGACGTGTAGGCCCCCACCTTCCAGCCTGCAGCGCGGCCGATGGCCTCGATGAAGGCGACCGTGGAGCCCTTGCCGTTGGTCCCACCGACCACGATGGTGCGCTTGGCCGGCGCGCCCAGTCCCATCCTCGTGGCCACGGCGCGGACGCGCTCCAGGCCCATGTCGATCGTCGCCGGGTGCTGGCGTTCAATGTAATCCAGCCATTCGGCCAGGGTGGTCGGCAGGTTCGTCACGGCAGCGGTTCCAGCAGAAGCAGGGTGGTTCGATGTGGACAGGGATCAGAGGGCGCGGTGCTTGGCTTCGCCGAAGAACGGGGTGTGGTGGGCGCAGTCGTTGAGGCGCACGACCTCCAGGCTCTCCAGGTCCGGACCTTCAAGCAGGTTCAACGTGGTCGGTGCCTGGCGGAAGGTCCACAGCCGCGACAGCGGCAGGCCCAGCACCCTGCACAGGATCACCCGGTTGACGGCATCGTGTGCGACCACCAGCAGCGTGTCGTGCTCCCCGAGGCCCTCGCTGGCGCGTGCCAGGCCGCGCCAGCTGCGCTCGAGCACCAGACGCAGCGACTCGCCGCCCGGCATCAGCACGGTATCGGGTTCCTCACGCCACGCCTTCAACCGCGACGGGTCCTTCTCGTTGATCTCGCTGGCCAGCAGGCCTTCCCACTCGCCATGGGCGATTTCCTGCAGATCCGGTTCGGTCTGCAGCGTGCCGGCACGGTCGGCGCCGAGGGCCAGCTGGGCGGTGCGCTGGGCGCGTGACAGCGGCGAGGCCACCGCACGGGTGATGTCCACGGATGCCAGGCGGGCGCCCAGCGCCTGGGCCTGGGCTTCGCCGATGGGCGAAAGCGGGATGTCGATCTGGCCCTGGTAGCGGCCTTCGGCGTTCCACGGGGTTTCGCCGTGGCGGGCAAGCAGGATGCGCATGCGTGCAAGGAGTCCTGGGGGGAGGAGATGGCCGCGTTTCGTTCACATCCTGTGAAGTACGCGGAACAGGGATGATACCTGTTCGGCGCATCGCACCGGTCGGGACATGAAAAAACCCCGCGACGGGGATCGCGGGGTTTCGGGATTGCAGACGGATTCCGCCGGGCATGGCCCGGCGGCGCCAGCATGAACCTTACTGCGCCAGGTTCAATTCCTTCAGCAGCTGCGGCGCGGGGGCCACTTCCTGCATGATCCACTGCATGTAGCGGCTGTCCACCGCGATCATGCGGGTCATCACCGGGTCGAATACCCAGTTGGAGCTGACCGATTCCCAGTTGCCGTCGAAGGCCAGGCCGACCAGCTTGCCGTGCGCATCGAGCACCGGCGAACCGGAGTTGCCACCGGTGATGTCCAGGTTGGACAGGAAGTTCACCGGCACCGAGCCGATCCGCTTGTCCTCCAGGCCGCCATATCGCTTGGCCTTGACCGCATCCAGCAGTGCCTTCGGCGAGTCGAACGGATCGACGCCGGTTTCCTTCGCCGCAACGCCTTCCAGCGTGGTGAACGGGGTGTACTGGACACCGTCCTTGCCATAGCCCATGACATTGCCGAAGGTGATGCGCAGCGACAGGTTGGCATCGGGATAGACGAACTCGCCCTTGCTCTTCTTGTAGTCCGCCACCGCCTGCAGGTACAGCGGACGGGCCGTCAGCGATTCACCTTCGCGGATCTTCCTCTGTTCTTCCTGCTTCAGCAGGGCCGGCATCACGGCCACGGCGTACTGGATGGCCGGATCGGTGCTGGCCTCGAAGGCAGCACGGTCGGCCTTGAACCACTTCAGGCGTGCATCGAGGCTGCCCAGTCCTGTGCCGGCCAGCTTCTTCACCAGGCCGTTGACGGCCCCGGCATCGCTGCCGCCCAGCCACTGGTTGAGAACCTCGTTGTTGCGCTGTGCCGCCGGCAGCGCGACGTACTGGTCCAGCCAGTACTGCTGCAGCTGCCGATCCATGCTGGCGACGTAGCGACGGTCCATCTGCCGCAGATTGCCTTCCAGGGTCGGCAGATCGCGCTCCTGGTAACCGGCTTCACGCTCGGCGTCCGGCTTGGCGCGTTCGATCGACAGGCGGTACAGCGACAGCGCGGCGCCCACGGCCGAGGTGTTGTTGAACTGGCCGACGAACAGATCGCGCTCGCGGGTACTCTTGCTGGTATCCAGGTGCTTGAGCAGCTGGGCGTGTGCGGCCAGGGCCGGCTTGCCGGCTGCGCCCTGCTGCTTCAGCCAGGCCAGCACGGCGGCCTCTTCGGCCCGCTTCTGCCCGGCCGCGTCGATGCGCTTGAAGCCTTCCAGCTGGCCGACGTAGTTCTTGGCCACGTTGTTCATGCTGGCCGCCGTGTTGGCGTACTTGACCTTGACGTCGGCGTCGGCCTTGCCGGCCTTGTCGATCAGCGCCAGCACTTCGTTGTAATGGCGGGCGATGGTCGGGTAGGTGAACTCGGCGGTTTCATTGAATTCGCCGGCCAGCGCATAGCGGTTGGTGCGGCCCGGGTAGCCGGCCACCATCACGAAGTCGTCCGCGCCCAGCGGCTGGTCGGCGAACTTCAGGAAGTGCTTCGGCTGGTACGGCACATTGTCGGCCGAGAACGCGGCCGGCTTGCCATCCTTGCCCACGTAGGCGCGATAGAACGAGAAGTCGCCGGTGTGGCGCGGCCACATCCAGTTGTCGACGTCGCCGCCGAACTTGCCGACGCTGCCCGGGGGCGCATAGACCAGGCGCACGTCCTTGATTTCCATGTTGCGGAACAGGCGGTAGGTATTGCCGCCGGAGAAGCTGTACAGACGGCAGCGGAAACCGGCGTCGGCTTCACAGGCGGCGGTCTGGGCCTTGTCGAACGCTTCCAGCGCACGGGTGCGGGCCAGCGGGTCCTTGCCGGCGGCGGCGATGGCGGCCTTGGCCTGGTCGGTGACGTCGGTGATCCGGTCCAGCACGAACACGCGGGCGTTGGGACCGGCGCTGAGTTCGTCCTTCAGGGTCGGCGCGTTGAAACCGTCCTTGATCAGGTTCTTCTCGGCGGTGGAGTTGAGCTGGATCGCGCCGTAGGCACAATGGTGGTTGGTGACCACCAGGCCCTGCGGGGAAACGAAGCTGGCGGTGCAGCCGCCCAGCGCCACCACCGCGCCCATCGGGTCGCCGGTCAGGTCGGACAGCTGTTCCGGCGACAGTTTCAGGCCGGCCTTCTGCAGCGGGCCGGCGATCTCCGGCAGCTGCTGCGGTACCCACATGCCTTCGGCGGCATGGGCGACCTGGACCAGCCCAAGGCTGGCG
Organism: Stenotrophomonas sp. STEN009; assembly: GCF_056760395.1. Taxonomy (NCBI): domain Bacteria; kingdom Pseudomonadati; phylum Pseudomonadota; class Gammaproteobacteria; order Lysobacterales; family Lysobacteraceae; genus Stenotrophomonas; species Stenotrophomonas sp. STEN009. The sequence continues at coordinate 22,909 of NZ_JBRRES010000038.1, forward strand.
ACGACGGAGAATGCAAGCAGGTTCGAGCGCATGGAGCGGCCCCTGGTAGTGGAACCTTCGATTGTAGCCCGCCCCCCTGCCCTGTCCCGAACCCCGGAAGTCATGGCCCCTGGCCCGCCGGGCATGGCCCAGCGCTACCCGCACGATTTCCCGATGGCGCGGGACCATGCCCCGCGAGCGCGAGCCGCCCGATTTCCCGGCAGCGCCGGGCCATGCCCGGCGAGCACGCCGGTCGCGTTCGAAACGCCCGCCGGCGCACGCCTTTCGTTCCGCCAGCGCGCCCGCAGCGCAACATTGGAATTCCGCGCAGACCTCTATAATCCGCGCTTTCCCCCTGATGAGTTCCACCCCGATGGCGCAGCAAACGATGAAGGCCCTGGTCAAGCGCGAAGCGGCCAAGGGCATCTGGCTCGAAGAGGTCCCGGTGCCGACCCCGGGCCCGAACGAGGTCCTGATCAAGCTGGAAAAGACCGCCATCTGCGGTACCGACCTGCACATCTACCTGTGGGACGAGTGGAGCCAGCGCACCATCAAGCCGGGCCTGACCATCGGCCACGAATTCGTCGGTCGCATCGCCGCGCTTGGCTCGGCGGTGACCGGCTATGAGGTTGGCCAGCGCGTCTCGGCCGAAGGCCACATCGTCTGCGGCCACTGCCGCAACTGCCGTGGCGGCCGCCCGCACCTGTGCCCGAACACCGTCGGCATCGGCGTGAACGTCAATGGCGCCTTCGCCGAGTACATGGTGATGCCCGCCAGCAACCTGTGGCCGATCCCCGACCAGATTCCGTCCGAACTGGCGGCCTTCTTCGACCCGTACGGCAACGCCGCGCACTGCGCGCTGGAGTTCGACGTGATCGGCGAGGACGTGCTGATCACCGGCGCCGGCCCGATCGGCATCATCGCTGCGGGCATCTGCAAGCACATCGGTGCGCGCAACGTGGTGGTGACCGACGTCAACGACTTCCGCCTGAAGCTGGCCGCCGACATGGGCGCGACGCGCGTGGTCAATGTCACCAACACCTCGCTGAAGGACGTGATGAAGGAACTGCACATGGAGGGCTTCGACGTGGGCCTGGAAATGAGCGGCAATCCGCGCGCCTTCAACGACATGCTCGACTGCATGTACCACGGCGGCAAGATCGCCATGCTCGGCATCATGCCCAAGGGTGCCGGCTGCGACTGGGACAAGATCATCTTCAAGGGCCTGACCGTGCAGGGCATCTACGGCCGCAAGATGTACGAGACCTGGTACAAGATGACGCAGCTGGTGCTGTCCGGTTTCCCGCTCGGCAAGGTGATGACCCACCAGCTGCCGATCGACGACTTCCAGAAGGGCTTCGACCTGATGGAAGAAGGCAAGGCCGGCAAGGTGGTACTGAGCTGGAATTGATCACTCGTGCCTCCGGCGCGACTGCCTGATTCCCCCGCATCTCACTTTGTCCCCGGCCGTTGGCCGGCCCACAGAGTGCCCGACGCCAGACACGAAAAAGGCACCTCCAGGGGTGCCTTTTTCGTGTGATGTCATGCGCCGCTTACTGGCCTACCGCCACCGTGAACACCACCCGGTTGTCGGCCAGCTTGCCGCTGTTGTCGCGGCCGTTGCCGTCGGTGCCGTAGTAGCCCAGGCCGAGGGTGAACAGACCCCAGGTACGGGCCACGCCAACGTTCCAGTCGGTGTAATCCTTGGCAATACCCTTTTCGAAGGTGCTGCGGCCGACGCTGGCGCTCAGCGTGAAATCCTGCGGCAGGCCCCACTCGCCGCCCAGCGCGTAATACCAGCCATCGGTGCTGCTGTTCCACACGTCGTTGCTGTAGGCCACCGTCAGCTTGTAGGTGTCATCCAGCGTGGTGGTGGTGATCAGCTCGTTGTAGTTCAGCTCGCTGGCGCCGGGGTAGGTGTAGCGGTTCAGCAGCACATCGAAGTTCACGCGCTCGGTGGCGTCGACGCCGTAGCCGATCTGGTAATCCACTTCGACGCTCGGGTCGCCCGGGCCGAAGTCCACGCCCGATCCCCAGACACCGGCATACAGACCAACCGGGCTGGTATAGGTGAAACCGGCCTGCAGGGTGGGATCCTCATCGGTCTGCGACACACCACGGAACAGGTAATCCGACACGGCGGTAACGTTCCAGCTGTACGGCGATTCGCTTTCCTGGGCGCTGGCGGCAAACGGGGCCAGGGTCAGGGCGGCGGCAAGGGCGAGGCAGGCACGAGCGTGCTTCATGGTCGTCTCCGGTGGGGGGCGGTGGCGTACAGGGCAGTTGCGGGAACCGGAGCCAGAACGGGCCGGTTCACGATTTTTTAACCCGTTTGCTATTGCATTGCAACATGTGCCGGCCATGGCGGTGCCTGCCTGCCGCCGGTCGCCAGCCATCGATGCCCGGTAGAATCGTCGGTTTCCCGTGCTGAGCCGTGCCCACGCCATGACCGACGTCTCCTCCGCCCTGACCCGCCACTATGCCGAGGAACTGGACGCCATCCGCGCCCAGGGCCTGTTCAAGTCCGAGCGGATCATCACCAGTCCGCAATCGGCCGAGATCACGCTGGCCGATGGCCGCAAGGTGCTGAACTTCTGCGCCAACAACTACCTGGGCCTGGCCGATCATCCCGACCTGATCCAGGCCGCCAAGGATGCTCTGGATACCCACGGCTTCGGCATGGCCTCGGTGCGCTTCATCTGCGGCACCCAGGACCTGCACAAGCAGCTTGAGAAACAGATCGCCGATTTCTTCGGCAAGCAGGACACCATCCTGTATGCGGCCTGTTTCGATGCGAACGGCGGCCTGTTCGAGCCGCTGCTCGGCGAGAACGATGCGATCATCTCGGACGCACTGAACCACGCATCGATCATCGACGGGGTGCGCCTGTGCAAGGCCAAGCGCTTCCGCTACGCCAACTGCGACATGGCCGACCTGGAAGCGCAGCTGCAGGCCGCCGACGCCGCCGGCTGCAGGACCAAGCTGATCACCACCGACGGCGTGTTCTCGATGGACGGCTTCATTGCCCCGCTGGACGAGATCACCGCGCTCGCGAAGAAGTACAACGCGCTGGTGCACATCGACGAATGCCATGCCACGGGTTTCCTGGGCGCCACCGGTCGTGGCTCGGCCGAAGTGAAGGGTGTGCTGGAAAAGATCGACATCATCACCGGCACTCTGGGCAAGGCCATGGGGGGCGCACTGGGCGGCTTCACCTGCGCCAGCGCCGAAGTGATTGAACTGCTGCGCCAGCGCTCGCGCCCGTACCTGTTCTCCAACTCGCTGCCGCCGCATGTGGTCGCCGCCGGCATCAAGGCCTTCGAGATGCTGGCTGCCGCCGACGACCTGCGCGACCGGTTGGCCGAGAACACCGCGTACTTCCGCGGGAAGATGACCGCCGCCGGCTTCGACGTGAAGCCGGGCGTGCATCCGATCAGCCCGGTGATGCTGTACGACGCACCGTTGGCGCAGAAGTTCGCCGAGCGCCTGCTAGAGGAAGGCATCTATGCGATCGGCTTCTTCTTCCCGGTGGTGCCCAAGGGACAGGCACGTATCCGCACCCAGATCAGCGCCGCGCACAGCCGCGAGCAGCTGGACCGCGCGATCGACGCCTTCTCCCGCATCGGCGTCGAGCTGGGCGTGATCAAGGGTTGATCGCCCCGAGGGGCAGCGGCCCGCCCCACCCCCCCGGGGTGGCCCCCCCCCCCCCCCCCCGGCCGCCCGGGGGCCCCGCCCCCCCGCTACCGGAATGACGCGCAATGCGCGTCATTTCTTTTTCTTCTTGTCCTTCGGCTCATCCTTGCTGGCCACCACGACCGGCTTGGCGGCAGCGTCCTGGGTATTGCCACGGGCGACGCGGATGCCATTGGCCTTCATCCATGCATCGAACTCGTCGGCGGTCATCTTCCTGTCGCCGTCGCTCATCAGGAAGCGGTAACTGCCGCGACCATCCAGTTCCGGGGTTTTCACTTCCACCACCGGGGTTTCGGCAGGCGTTTCCGTCTTGGCCATTTTCTTGTGGCCACCGCAGGCGGCCAGCAGCACGATCGGCAGCAGCAGGCCGGCACAGCGCAGGGTTCGGTTGAGGGACGAGTGGTACATGGGCAGGCTCCGTTCGGGATTTCGACGACCAGGCGCCCCCTACGCCTGGAACGGTGACCGGCATCCGCCGGCCGCGGGCATGACGCTCAGCCCGGTGCAGCGGCCCCCAGCCGCTGCTGGTCATTGACCTCCAGCATCCGCCACTGGCCCTTGCCGAGATCGTCGAGCGCCAGGTCGCCGATCGCGACCCGGACCAGGCGCAGCACCTGCAGGTCGAAGGCCGCCAGCAGGCGGCGGATGTGGCGGTTGCGGCCCTCGTCGAGGACAACCTCCAGCCACGCGGTCTTGTCACCGCTGCGCAGCACGCGCACGGCCCGGGCGGCCAGGAATTCACCCTCGTCGTCCACCCCGGCCTGCAGCGCCGCCAGCGTGTCCGCATCGGGCAGGCGATCGATCTGCACGTGGTAGGTCTTGTCCGGCCCGGTCCGCGGATCGGTCAGGCGCGCCGCCCACTGCGGATCGTTGCTGAACAGCAACAGGCCCTCACTGGCCTTGTCCAGCCGGCCGACCGGCGCGATCCAGGGCAGGCCGGCGCCGTCGAAGCAGCGGTATACGGTGTCACGGCCGCGCTCGTCCTGCGCGGTGGTCACCACCCCGCGCGGCTTGTTGAGCATCAGGTAAAGCCGCTGCGGCGGTGCCAGCGGCAGGCCATCGACCTCGATGGGAGGTGCCGGGCTGCCGATCGGAAACTCCGGGTCACGGACGATACGGCCGGAGACGCGCACGCGGCCCTCGGCGATCCAGCGCGCGGCTTCGCTGCGCGAGCACACGCCGGCCTTGGAGAGCACACGCGCCAGGCCATGGCGCACACCCGTGGATGCATCCGGATCCGCGCGCCCACGCAGGACGTGGGAGCGGGCGGCGGGGGCGGCAGGTGGGCGGCGCGTACGCAAGCCTCTGCTCCCCGCGACGGTTACTTCTTATCGACCGGCTTGGTCTCAGCCGGTGCTTCGGCCGCGGCCGGGGTGGCCACCGGTGCCGGGCGCGCCTTGACCACGCGGACGCCACGCGCCTTCATCCAGGCATCGAATTCCTCGGCGGTCATGCGCTTGCCGTTCTGGCTCATGTCGAAGCGCCACGGCGTATTGTCGAATTCGGTCTGCGGCTTGTACGCCGCCGGATCGTTCGGCTTCACCGCCGGCGCGCTCGGAATCGCCTTGGCGATGTTCTGGCAGCCGTCGATGCGCAGGCGTTGCAGCACCTGGTCCAGCGACTGCGAAGGATCGTAGCTGCTGCTCAGCACACCGGCCGGCATGCCCAGCTGGTTGCCACGGATGTACAGCTCGTCGGCCACCGGCGCGATGGTCGTGGCCGGCAGCGGCAGCGGCGAAGCGCTGGTATTGACCGAGCAATCGACCGCAGCGTGAGCGGCAGGAACCAGGGCCAGCGCCAGGACGGCGGCCGATGCAGAGCGCAGCATGAGAGGCATCCACGGAAGGAAGGTGACGCGGCGAGTGTAGCAATGCGGCGACAGCTTTCAAGCGCCACTTTCAATGAATGCGCCAACTCATTGGTTTTTTGGACAAAAAGCCGACAAACGGTCGGTCCATCGAGGCGCGTTCCGGCTTTTCCCGCCGCAGAAACAACAAGACCCGGCCGAAGCCGGGTCCTGCTGTGTCTTGCGGGCGAAACGTCAGAACTTAGTTCTGGACGTTCAGCTCGGTTCGACGGTTCTTGGCGCGACCTTCCGGATTGTCCGAACCATCCGGGTTGGTGTTCGGAGCAATCGGACGGCTCTCGCCGTAGCCGATCGGGCCGACCAGACGCGAAGCGTCCACGCCGTTCTTGGTCAGGTAGTTGTACACCGCGGTGGCGCGGCGCTCCGACAGCTTCTGGTTGTAAGCGTCGGTACCCTTCGAGTCGGTGTGACCGGCGACTTCAACGCGCAGATCCGGGTAACGCTTCAGGATCTCGGTGGCTTCGCTCAGGATGGCCACGGCGTCCGGACGCAGGTTCGACTTGTCGAAGTCGAAGTTCACGCCCTTCAGGTCGATCGAGACCGGCACCGGGCAACCGTCCGGACCGATGGTCTGACCCGGCTGCGAGTTCGGGCACTTGTCATCGCAGTTGTTGACGCCGTCACCGTCGTCATCCAGGTCGGCGCAGCTCGGGGCAACCGGAGCCGGAGCCGGAGCAGCCGCGACCGGAGCCGGGCCCAGCGGGATCACGACGCCGACCGAAGCCAGCACGTCGCCGAACCAGTCTTCGCTGGCAGCGTGGTAGCTCTTGTCGTCGAAGTCAGCGCGGTAGGCCACTTCGGCGCGGACAGCAACGCGCTTGTCGAAGGTGGTCTGCAGGCCGACGCCGAGCTTGGCGGCAACGTTGCCGTCCTTGCGCTCACGCGGACCATTCAGGCTGTTGGCCGGGTACTCTTCTTCCGACTTCTGGTAGCCCAGGCCACCGACGATGTACGGGTTCCAGCCGCGGCCTTCCTTGATGAAGTGGCGACGCAGGTCCAGCGAGATGCCGTACTGCGACCAGTTCAGGTCCTGATTGCTGTCGAAGTTCGGGTTCTGATAGTTCAGCTCACCGTCCAGCGACCAGTTCGGGCTGATGAACTTACCCAGGCCCAGGGTCACGAACGGAGCGTCGTTGGTCAGACGGTCGTTGTCCTGGAAGTTGAAGCCGGCCGAACCGGTCAGGTACCAGCGGTCATCGAACTCCTGCGCAGAAGCAGCCTGGGCGAAAGCCAGACCACCCAGCAGCGCGGCAGTAAGGATCTTCTTGTTCATTGAGTACAGCTCCTATTTCGGGGGTATGAAACCGGTAGAGGCATGGGCCAGCACTACTGCGTCGATGTTCAGACAGCCGATTCAGCACGCCACCGCCGCGAACATTATGCTCAGGCGGGTGAAGGCCATGTTAACAGTCCCGTAACATGTGAAGTGTTGCGCCCGACCGGCCACCGGTCCGACGTTGAAACCCTATACAGGATGATGAAAATCCGCAAGACCCTCACCCCATAAGGGTTTGACGGTGTTTAGGCAACGCAGGCGACATTCTGCGGAACGCGCGGCGAAGGAGATTCAGCGCGCCCCCGGAAACGTGAGGAACCTTATGATGAAAAGGGAAACCGAGCCGGAGCCGAGATGAAAGCCGTCGCCCTGAGTCGTGAATCCGCCCCCGCCCTGCAGGATCTCCGGCTGCCGCCGCCGCTGCCGCCAGCCGGCCGCGATCTGCTGGTCCGCGTGCAGGCGGTTTCGATCAATCCGGTCGACGGCAAGCAGCGTGCCGCCACCGATCCGGCCACGCTGGACACGCCGCGGGTGCTCGGCTGGGATGCGGCGGGCGTGGTCGAGGCCATCGGCGAGGACGCCCGCCTGTTCGCCTCCGGCGACGAGGTCTACTACGCCGGCGATGTCACCCGCTCCGGCTGCAATGCCCAGTATCAGCTGGTGGATGAGCGGCTGGTCGCACGTAAGCCCACCACGCTGGATTTCGCCGAGGCAGCGGCGCTGCCGCTGACCACGCTGACCGCATGGGAGCTGCTGTTCGAGCGCATGCCGCTGCATCTGGATGACCGCCGCCACGCCGGGCAGCACCTGTTGGTGATCGGCGGCGCCGGCGGCGTCGGTTCGATGGCCATCCAGCTGGCCCACCATGCCGGCTTCACGGTCATTGCCACCGCCTCCCGCGAGCGGTCGGCCGACTGGTGCCGGCAGATGGGCGCCCATCACGTAATCGACCATCGCCAGCCGCTGCAGCCGCAGTTGCAGGCACTGGGCATCAGCGCCGTGCAGATCGCGCTCAACCTGGCCGACACCGATCACTACTGGGATGAACTGGGCCAGCTGCTGGCACCGCAGGGGCATGTCGGGCTGATCGTCGAACCCCGCGGCGCGCTGCGCATCGGCGACCCGTACAAGGCCAAATGCATCGGCATCCACTGGGAATTCATGTTCGCGCGATCGCGCTTCGGTACCGCCGACCGCATCGAGCAGCACCGCATCCTGAGCCGCGCCGCGAGCATGATCGATGCAGGCCAGCTGCGTGGCACGCTCAGCGAGACACTCGGCACGATCAATGCCGCCAACCTGCAGGCGGCGCATGAGCGGCTGGCCAGCGGCCGCACGCTGGGCAAGCTGGCACTGGCAGGCTGGGACGACTGACGCGCGCGCTGTGGCGCGGGATTCACCCGGATCTGTATCTATGGAAGCGGGCGATTCGGGATTACGGTGGAGACAGATTTCCTCCCCCCCGAGCGCTCCCATGCCCACTGCCCTGCCCCTGCGCCTGCTGCAACTGATCGTCGGCCTGTTCCTGTACGGCTTCGGCGCCTCGTTGATGATCCGTGCTGCGATCGGTGTCGCGCCCTGGGACGTGCTGTCACAGGGCGTCGCGGCGCAGACCCCGCTGTCCTTCGGCCTGGCCACGAACGTGATCGGCGCGCTGGTCCTGCTGCTGTGGTGGCCCCTGCGGCAGAAGCCGGGCGTCGGCACCGTGCTCAACGTGCTGCTGATCGGTCCGTCCGCGCAGTTCGGCCTGTGGCTGTTGCCGCCGGCTGTCGGCCTGGTCTGGCAGGTGGCGATGTTCGGTGCCGGCATGCTGCTGGTGGCACTGGCCACCGGCCTGTACATCGGCGCGCGGCTCGGCCCCGGCCCGCGCGACGGGCTGATGACCGGCCTGCATGCCCGCACCGGCTGGCCGATCTGGAAGGTGCGCAGCCTGATCGAAGGCAGCGTCCTGCTGCTGGGCTGGTGGCTGGGAGGCAACGTGGGCGTCGGCACCCTGGCCTTTGCGCTGCTGATCGGCCCGCTGTGCGGGGTGACGCTGGGCTGGTTCGGCATCGGCCGGCCCCTGCCGGCGGGTGGCGCCGGGCCACGCCCGGCGAGCGCGCAGCGCGGCCACGGGTAGCCGCATTGCATGGCCCGGCGCTACCGATTCGCCCGCCCCTTGCCCCGACCGCCGTTTCGCGGCACGCTTCGCGCTTCCGTACGCAAGCGTATCGACCATGTCGCCAGCCAACGAAAGCGCCTATCCCCACCTGTTCGCCCCGCTCGATCTGGGCTTCACCCAGCTGCGCAACCGGGTGCTGATGGGTTCGATGCACACCGGGCTGGAAGATCGCGCGCGCGATTTCCCGCGCCTGGCCGCCTACTTCGGCGAGCGCGCCGAAGGCGGCGTCGGCCTGATCGTCACCGGCGGCTTCGCCCCCAACGTGGTCGGCTGGCTCAAACCCTTCGGCGGCAAGCTGTCCTGGCCCTGGGAAGTGCGTCCGCACCGGCAACTGACGGCCGCCGCCCACCAGCATGGCGCGAAGATCTGTCTGCAGCTGCTGCACGCCGGCCGCTATGCCTACCACCCCCTGTCGGTGGCGCCCTCCAAGCTCAAGGCGCCGATCAATCCGTTCACCCCGCGCGCACTGTCGGCCAGCGGCGTCGAACGGCACATCGCCGATTACGCACGCAGCGCCAGGCTGGCACGCGAAGCCGGCTACGACGGTGTCGAAGTGATGGGCTCGGAGGGATACCTCATCAACGAGTTCATCGCCCCGCGCACCAACACGCGCACGGACCGCTGGGGCGGTGATGCCTCCCAGCGCATGCGCTTCGCAGTGGAGATCGTGCGCCGCATCCGCGAAGCCTGCGGCCCGGATTTCATCATCATCTACCGGCTGTCACTGGTGGATCTGGTTGAGGACGGCAGCAACTGGGAGGAAATCGTGCAGCAGGCGCAGGCCATCGAGGCCGCGGGCGCGACGATCATCAATTCCGGCATCGGCTGGCACGAGGCGCGCATTCCCACCATCGCCACCTCGGTGCCCCGCGCCGCCTTCGCCGGGGTCACCGCCAAGCTGAAGCCGCATGTGGCGGTGCCGCTGGTGGCGACCAACCGCATCAACATGCCCGAGGTTGCCGAGCGCATTCTCGCCGACGGCGGTGCGGACATGGTGTCGCTTGCGCGCCCGCTGCTGGCCGACCCGCAATGGCCGAACAAGGCGCGCGCCGGCCGTGCTGACACGATCAACACGTGCATCGCCTGCAACCAGGCATGCCTGGATCACGTCTTCGAGAACAAGCTGGCCAGTTGCCTGGTCAATCCGCGGGCCGCGCACGAAACCGAACTGGTCTACCGCCCGACGTCCACACCGAAGCGGGTGGCGGTGGTGGGCGCGGGCCCGGCCGGCCTGGCCTGCGCCACGGTGGCCGCCGAGCGCGGTCACCAGGTCACCCTGTTCGACGCCAGCGACGAGATCGGCGGCCAGTTCAATGTGGCCAAGCGCATCCCGGGCAAGGAAGAGTTCCACGAGACGCTGCGCTATTTCCGCCACAAGCTGCAGGACACGGGCGTGCAGCTGCGCCTGGGTACCCGGGCAGACGCGACCTGTCTGGCCGGCTTCGACGAGGTCGTGCTGGCGACCGGCATCACGCCGCGCCGGGTCGACTTCCCCGGCGCGGACCACGCCAAGGTCGTCAGCTACCTGGACGTGCTGCAGGGCCGGGTCGAGGTGGGCGCCAGCGCGGCCATCATCGGTGCCGGCGGCATCGGCTTCGATGTCGGGGAATTCCTCAGCCACGAGGGCCCATCGCCGTCGCTGGACCCGCAGCGCTGGATGGCCGAATGGGGGGTGGACGCCACCTTCGAGGCCCGCGGCTCGCTGGCCCGTCCGCAGGTGGACGCTTCGCCACGCCGGCTGTGGCTGCTGCAGCGCAGCCCCGGCAAGCCGGGTGCGCGCCTGGGCAAGACCACCGGTTGGATCCATCGCGCCACGCTGAAGGCCAAGGGCGTGCGGATGCTGGGCGGCGTCGAGTATCTCGGCGTGGACGACCACGGGCTGCGCATCCGCGTGGAAGGCAGCGAACAGCTGCTGCCGGTGGATCATGTGGTGATCTGTGCAGGGCAGGAACCGAACCGCGCGCTGCAGGCCGAACTGCAGGCGGCGGGCATCAGCGCACAGCTGATCGGCGGTGCCGATGTGGCCGCCGAACTGGACGCCAAACGCGCCATCGATCAGGGCAGCCGGGTGGCAGCCGCCCTTTGATCCACACCTGAATGGGCGGCGGGAATGTGATTTCCGTCACCCGCCTCGAAGCTGAATGTCAAGCCGGGCGATTCATGATGCGTTCGGCCAGCCCCCCCTACCTTGCGCCAACTTTCCGCTCACCAGCCAGTTTCCGGTGAGCCGGTGCGGCCCTCCCGGATCGTTCATCGATCCTCTTTTCCCGGGCCGCCCACGGGGCGGCCCCGATGGCCGCCTCCCCATGACGCCAAGTCGTACCCCGCCTCCTGCCCTCTCTTCGGCCGGAACCCCGTGGTGCGGCCCATACGGAGCAAGGAGTTATATGAAACTGGCCTGGATTCTCTGGCTGTCGCAGTTGCTGCCCCAGCCGGCGGCTGATTCATTGTGTTTGAGCACCACCGTGTACCTGGAAGCCCGCGACCAGACCCTGCGCGGCCAGCAGGCCGTGGCCGAAGTGGCACTGCGCCGCCTCGACAGCGGCCTGTGGGGCGACTCGATGTGCCAGGTGGTGACCGCACGCAAGCAGTTCGCCCCGACCATCGTCTCCCCCGGCACCCAGCTGGGCAACGACGCGGCCTGGAGCGAGGCCATGAGCGTGGCCTTCGATGCGGAGCGCAACTGGGCGCTGCCGGCCGGCGAGCGCCGCGAGATCGTCCCCGGTGCCAGCCATTTCGCCGCCCTGGCCATCGCCAGCCCGAACTGGCGCAATGCCTACCAGGTGGCCACCATCGGTGATCACACCTTCTATAAGGTGCAGAACCTCAAGCCCCGGCAGTCGTAACGAACTGTTGCCGGCGGCAGCGTTGCCGCGCGCCGGCAGGCTCTGGGATAGTGGGCGATTCCCGCACACCCCGCCTGGAGTTCCCATGAAGCTGTACAGCAAGCCCGGTGCCTGCTCCACCGCCGACCACATCGCCCTGCAGTGGACCGGCCAGCCGTTCGAGGTCGAACTGCTCGACAAGGACACCCTGAAGGGGCCGGAATTCCTCAAGATCAACCCGGCCGGCTCGGTTCCGGCGCTGGTCGATGGCGACTTCATCCTGCTGCAGAACGCGGCCATCATGGGCTACATCGCCGACCGCTTCCCGCAGGCCGGCCTGGCCGGCGACGGCAGCCCGCGCCAGCGTGCCGAGGCCACCCGCTGGCTGGCCTTCGTCAACTCCGATGTGCACCCGGCGTTCTCGCCGCTGTTCGCACCGGGCAAGTTCATCGGCGATGAGAGCCAGTACGACGCGATCCGCGCGGCCGCCCGCAAGCGCCTGCGCGGCCTGTTCGAGACGGCCGACCGGCAGCTGGCGGACAAGCCCTGGCTGGCCGGTTTCCGCAGCTTCGCCGACCCGTACTTCTACATCACCCTGCGCTGGGCAGCCGGCGCCAAGGTCGACCTGTCGGGGCTGGATCATCTGGCCGCCTACAAGGCGCGCATGGACGCCGATGCCGGCGTGCAGGCCGCACTGAAGGCCGAAGGCCTGGCCTGACCGTACACGGAGCCGCCGGCAGCGCAGGCGGCTCCGATCCGGCGTCCCGGCCCCGGGGGCGGGCGCGGGGGGGGGCCCCGGGGCGCCGGCGCCCCGACAAGCAGGGAACCGGCCCCCACGGGGGCAGGCACCCCCGCGCGGCCCCCCCCCCC
>NZ_JBRRES010000039.1:0-32845 GCF_056760395.1 Stenotrophomonas sp. STEN009
TGCAGCGTGGGCTCGGTCATGGGGGCATTCCTGGAAGAGATGCCGCCCATTGTAGAGCCGAGCCCATGCTCGGCCGGGTGTTCCCGTGATGGGGTGGGGGGGCCCCCCCCCGGGGGGGGGGGGCCCCCCCCCCCCCCCCTTTCTGTTTTCTTCTGACCTATCCTTGGCCCATGCCCTCCCCCCGTTTCCTCGACTCGCTGCAGTCCGTTACCGCCACCGACTGGGACGCGCTGCATGATGGCCGCAATCCCTTCGTCAGCTACGCCTTCCTGGCCGGACTCGAAGCCCACGGTTGCCTGCGCGGGGATTGGGGCTGGCAGGCATGGCATTTCACCCTGTGGGAGGGCGACGTCCTGGTCGCGGCGATTCCCGGCTACCTGAAGACCAACTCCCACGGCGAGTTCGTGTTCGACCACGCCTGGGCCAATGCCTATGCCCGGCATGGCCGCGACTACTACCCGAAATGGCTCGGCGCCGTGCCGTACTCGCCGGTGACCGGACCGCGGCTGCTGGCCCGGGACGATCCAGCCCGCGCGGGCGTGCTGTCGGCCCTGCGCGGGGCGCTGCCCACGCTGGGCGTGTCCTCGGCGCATATCAACTTCCACACCGCAGCGGATGAAGCGCTGTTCGGCGATGACTGGCTGTTGCGCGAGGATATCCAGTTCCAGTGGCAGAACCCGGGCGACTGGACGACGTTCGATCAGTTCCTTGGCGCCATGGACCACAAGCACCGCAAGAACATCCGCCAGGAGCGCGCCAGGGTCACCCGCCAGGGCATCGGCTTCCGCGTCGTGCACGGCGATGAGGCCAGTCGTGCCGACCTGCAGGCGATGTACCGTTTCTACCTGCAGACCTTCGTCGAGTACGGCAATGCACCGGCGCTCACCGAGCCCTTCCTGCGCCACCTGGCCAGCAGCCTCGGGCGCGGCCTGGTGATGTTCCTGGCCGAACAGGACGGCGAACCGATTGCCGGCGCCCTGTGCCTGCGTGGGGGCGACACGCTGTATGGCCGCTACTGGGGTGGCGCTACCCTGCCTGGCCTGCACTTCGAGGCCTGCTACTACCAGGGCATCGAGTACTGCCTGCGCGAAGGCCTGACCCGCTTCGAGCCCGGCGCACAGGGCGAACACAAGCTGGCGCGCGGCTTCCTGCCGACGCGGGTGCGCAGCCGGCACTGGGTGGCCGATGCGGATTTCGCAGAAGCTCTGCAGGACTGGTGCCGGCAGGAGCGCAGGGACGTGCGGCGCTATGAGCAGGCGTTGCAGCAACACAGCCCGTTCCGCACGCAGGACTAGCGCCGCCGCAGAATGGATGCGTCGGCATCGCTACACTCCCGGCATGACCCGTCAATTGCCCTGGCGCCTGGACGATGCGCCGGACGCCCCCTTCCCGCCCGCTGAAACCGCGCTGCGCAGTCCCGACGGCCTGCTGGCCGTAGGCGGCGACCTGCATCCTGCACGCCTGTTGAATGCCTATGCCGGCGGCATCTTCCCGTGGTTCAGCGACGGCGAGCCGATCCTGTGGTGGTCACCGGACCCCCGCATGGTGTTCCGCACCTCCGGCGTACACCTGTCCAGCCGCTTCCGCCGCCAGCTGCGCGGCAGCCACTGGGAGGTGACTGCCGACACCGCCTTCAGCCAGGTGATGCGCGCCTGTGCTGCCGCGCCGCGCCCCGGACAGGACGGCACCTGGATCAGCCCGGCAATGGTCGAGGCCTACAGCCGGCTGCACGACCTCGGGTTCGCCCATTCCGTCGAGGTCTGGGACCGGCAGACCCTGGTCGGTGGCATCTATGGCGTGGCCATCGGTACGGTGTTCTTCGGCGAAAGCATGTTCAGCGGCGCCAGCGGCGGCTCCAAGATCGCGCTGGCCGCGCTGGCGGCCACCCTGCATGGCTGGGGCTGGGAATTGATCGATGCACAGGTGGAGAATCCACATCTGCTGCGGCTGGGTGCGGTGCACCTGCCACGCGCCGCGTTTCTGGACCACGTGCGGCAGGCCGTGCGCTGCCCGGGGCGTGAAGGCCCGTGGACCCGGCACATGGGCCGCTTGCCGGCCCGCGTCCTGGCCGGGGGTTAACATAAACTTTGCAAGCCGGCCGCGTCCCGCGTAAAATACTGCGCCTTAGGCCCAGCGTGGCCGTTTTCTGAACCGCACAGGACTACATGTCGAAAGACGATTCCATCGAGTTCGAGGGCACCGTCAGCGAGACGCTGCCGAACACCACTTTCCGCGTTCGTCTGGAAAATGGGCACGAGATCATCGCCCACATCTCCGGCCGCATGCGCAAGAACTACATCCGCATCCTCACCGGTGACCGGGTCAAGGTTGAAATGACCCCGTACGACCTGACCAAGGGCCGTATCACCTACCGCATGAAGTAAGCGGTCGGCGCGTCGCGCCACTTCGACAAGGCCAGCCTGGGTTGCTGGCCTTTTGTCATGCCCGCTCTCCGGCCCTGCCGGAGGTCATCGTGACCGATCTCACCATGACGTCAGTCAGCCCTGCTTGCGGCAGATTCGCAGTTGCGACAGCGGCAGCATTCTGGGATCCGATCCACTCCGGATCGCCACCCCTGCCCCGCCATGAACCTCACTTCCCTGCTCGCCCCCTTGGCCTTGTCCGCCATCGCCCTGCTGGCCCCGTCCGCCCATGCGGCCGACACCCCGGCGGCGCAGTGCGTGCCGCTGTCCGGCGAACAGCAGATCGTTCGCGCCGGCGCCGACAGGAACATCCTGCTCCGCTCCGGCGAAGCGCACTATGTCGTGCACTTCCGCAACAGCTGCCCTTCCGCCGTGCTGGCCACCCGCCTCGGCTTCACGACCGACGGCAAGGAGGCTGACACGCTGTGCAGCGAGGGCCGAAGCAAGCTGGACACCGGTCGCGGCTCCTGCGAGGTGGCGCGCATCGAGCCGATCGATGCCGAGCGGTTCACGCGTGAAGCGCGCCGTCGCAGCCGCTGACACCTGACAGCACAAGGGCGGCCGAAGCCGCCCTTGCCCTTTCCAGTCCTTCACGCCACAGCCCGTGGCGTCAGCTCACTCCACCGTGGCCGGCAGCAGCCGCTCCGGCTCGGCCTGGGTCTCGACCACCAGTTCGTCGTCGCGGACATCGATGCTGACCTTGCCGCCGTTGACCAGCTTGCCGAACAACAGCTCGTCGGCCAGCGGACGCTTGATCTTGTCCTGGATCACGCGCGCCATCGGACGGGCACCCATCAGCGGGTCGAAGCCATGGTGGGCCAGCCAGTCGCGCGCGGTCGGCGTGGCCGACAGGCTGACGTGCTTCTCCTGCAGCAGCATCTCCAGCTCGATCAGGAACTTGTCCACCACACGCAGGATGTGCTCGAAGCCCAGCGCCTGGAACTGCACCACCGCATCGAGGCGGTTGCGGAATTCCGGGGTGAAGCTGCGGCGGATGGTCTCCATCGCGTCAGTGGCGTGGTCCTGCTTGGTGAAGCCGATCGAACGCCGCGAGGCCTGGGCCGCGCCGGCATTGGTGGTCATCACCAGCACCACGTTCTTGAAGTTCGCTTCACGTCCGTTGGTGTCGGTCAGCACGCCCCGGTCCATGACCTGCAGCAGGATGTTGAAGATGTCCGGGTGCGCCTTCTCGATTTCGTCCAGCAGCAGCACGCAATGCGGCGTCTTGACGATCTTCTCGGTCAGCAGGCCGCCCTGGTCGAAGCCGACGTATCCCGGGGGCGCACCGATCAGGCGGCTGATCGAATGCGGCTCCATGTACTCGGACATGTCGAAGCGGACCAGCTCGATGCCCAGCTGCAGGGCCAGCTGCTTGGTCACCTCGGTCTTGCCGACACCGGTCGGGCCGGCAAACAGGAAGTTGCCGATCGGCTTCTCCGGATTGCCCAGGCCCGAGCGCGCCAGCTTGATCGCCGACGACAGGGTCTCGATGGCCGGGTCCTGGCCGAAGATCACCATCTTCAGGTTGCGCTCCAGGTGCTGCAGCACATCCTTGTCGGTGGCGCTGACCTGCTTGGTCGGGATGCGCGCCATCTTGGCAATGATGGCCTCCACTTCCTCCACGTCGATCAGTTCCTTGCGCTGGTCCTCCGGCAACAGCCGCTGGCGCGCACCTGCCTCGTCGATCACGTCGATGGCCTTGTCCGGCAGCAGGCGGTCACCGATATGCTTGACCGACAGGTCCACCGCGGCCTGCAGCGCCTCGTCGGAGTACGTCACGCCGTGGTGGGCTTCGTACTTGCCCTTCAGGCCCTGCAGGATCTCGTAGGTCTCACCCACGGTCGGCTCGACGATGTCGATCTTCTGGAAGCGCCGCGCCAGGGCACGATCCTTCTCGAAGATGCCGCGGTACTCCTGGAACGTGGTCGAGCCGATGCAGCGCAGCTCGCCCGACGCCAGCGCCGGCTTGATCAGGTTGGACGCATCCATGGTGCCGCCCGACGCCGAACCGGCACCGATGATGGTGTGGATCTCGTCGATGAACAGCACGGCATTGGGCACCTTCTTCAGGGCCGTCAGCACGCTCTTCAGGCGCTTCTCGAAGTCGCCACGGTACTTGGTGCCGGCCACCAGTGCGCCCAGGTCGAGCGAATAGATGACGGCATCGGCCAGCACCTCCGGCACCGAGCCCTCGACGATGCGCCGGGCCAGGCCTTCGGCGATCGCGGTCTTGCCGACGCCGGCCTCGCCCACGTAGAGCGGGTTGTTCTTGCGACGGCGGCACAGGACCTGGATGGTCCGCTCGATCTCGTCGGCACGCCCGACCAGCGGGTCGATGCGTCCGGCCCGGGCCTGCTCGTTGAGGTTGCTGGCGAACTCGGTCAGGGCATCCCCCTTCGGCTCGCCCTCCCCGCCCTCGGCCCGGCTCTCGCCTTCGGAGGAAGGCTGTTCGCCCTCCTCGCCCAGCTTGGCAATGCCATGGGACAGGTAATTGACCACGTCCAGGCGGGTCACGTCCTGCTGGTTGAGGTAGTAGACGGCATGAGAGTCCTTCTCGCCGAAGATGGCGACCAGCACATTGGCGCCGGTGACCTCCTTTTTGCCCGAGGACTGCACGTGGTACACGGCCCGCTGCAGCACGCGCTGGAAGCCCAGCGTCGGCTGGGTGTCGCGGCCATCGTCTTCCGCCAGGCGGGACACGGAGGCCTCGATGGCCTGCTCCAGCTCCTGGCGCAGGCGGTCGGCATCGGCACCACAGGCCTTCAGTACGGCCTGGGCGGACGGGTTGTCGAGCAGTGCCAGCAGCAGGTGTTCGACCGTCATGAACTCATGCCGGGCCTCACGGGCGCGCTTGTAGCACTGGCCGATGGTGTGTTCGAGGTCTTTGCTGAACATGGATTACTCCGGCGGCAGATGGGGACAATATGCGGCCTGACTACGCGATTTCCATCACCCTAGCGGATTGCTGCGTTCAGATGGCGTTAGCAGTGCGGATTGCTTGATCTTCATTCACTCCCGGACAGCCCACCCATGAGCGAACCCTACCTGAGCCGCTGGCGATTGCGACGTGATGGTCCCGCCATCCGTACCCCGCACGCCCGGCTCTGGCCGGTACTGACCGCCGACGACCTGCCGGCAATGCTGAAGATCAGCAGTGAAACCGAAGAACAGAACAGCCATCGCCTGCTGCGCTGGTGGGACGGCGACGGTGCCGCGCGCCTGCTGGCGCACGAGGGGCCGGCCATCCTGATCGAGCGCGCCGGCGGCCAATCGCTGCGGGAGCGCTCGATCGGCGGCGATGACAGCACCTGTACCACGATCCTGTGCCAGGTCCTGCAGCGGCTGCACCGGCCACGGAGCGCACCGCCAGCGGAGCTGGTCTGCCTGCCTACATGGTTCGCCGACCTGCTGCAGCCAAGGGGCTCGCTGCCGCCACTGCTGGAACAGTGCAGATCGCTGGCGGTCGCGCTGCTGGAGGCCGAACAGGAGGTCCGGCCGCTGCACGGTGACCTGCACCACGACAACGTGCTCGACTTCGGCACGCGCGGATGGCTGGCGATCGACCCGAAACGGCTGATCGGTGATCGCGCGTTCGACTACACCACGCTGTTCAGCAATCCCGACCTGTGCGGTCCCGGCATCCACGTCGCGACCCGGCCGGAGCGCTTTGCGGCCCGGGTGACCGAGGTCAGCGCCCTGGCGGACCTGGATCGCACGCGCCTGCTGCGCTGGATCGCTGCCAGCGCCGGGCTGTCGGCCGTATGGTTCCGCAATGATGGCGACCCGGCCGATATCGACGAGACAGTCGCGGCGATGGCACTGGAGGCGCTGGCGGAGGGGTGATCCCGCTGCAGCCGAGCATGGGCTCGGCTCTACAAGAGGCCGGTCAGGCCTTTTCCATCGTGCACAGCAGCGGATGCTGGTTCATCCGTGAATACTCGTTGACCTGGCCGACCTTGGTCTCGGCCACTTCGCGGGTGAACACGCCGCAGACGCCGCGACCGCGGGTATGGACATGCAGCATCACCTGCGTCGCCTTGTCCAGGTCCATGTTGAAGAACTGCTGCAGCACGTCCACCACGAAATCCATCGGGGTGTAGTCGTCGTTGAGCAGCATGACCTGGTAGAACGGCGGCGGCGCCACTTCCGGGCGCGCGGGCTCCACGGCGATGCCGTGCTCGTGGTGGGAATCGGGGGAAGACTCGCGGGGCATCCGGTCATTATAGAGGTTGCCGCGCGCCCGCGTCGGCCCTCCCGGAATGGACGGCACGGACGGCCGCCGTCACAATTGCCCTTCCCACCCCGGTTTCACAGGATTTTCATGAAAAGGACCCTTCTGCCTGCCCTGCTGATCGCCCTGGCCTGTGCCGGTCCGGCGAGCGCAGCCGATGCCGACGCCGCTGTCGGCCGCCTGCTGGACAAGCTGGGCTACAACTACGAGGTCGACGAGGATGGCGACTACCGGCTGGTGTTCGACGTCGAGGGCGACCGCACCCAGATGGTGTACGTGCGCTCGGCGGTGGAAGACTTCGGCAGCCACAACATCCGTGAGATCTGGTCGCCAGGCTACACGTCCAAGACCAAGCAGTTCCCGGTCGCGGTCGCCAACCGCCTGCTGGAGGACTCCCAGGACGCCAAGATGGGCGGCTGGGTGAAACAGGAGGCGACCGCGATGTTCGTGGTGAAGATCGACGCCGATGCCACCGCCGACCAGCTCAGCGACGCCATCGATGCCGCGATCCGCACCGCCGACGCGATGGAACTGGAACTGACCAAGAAGGACGATCTCTGAGGTGAACGCCACGCCGGACCCGCGCTGGGCACCACACGCCACCGTCGCCACCATCGTGGTCGACGGCGGCCGCGTGCTGCTGGTCGAGGAGACCATCGATGGCCGCGCCGTGCTCAACCAGCCTGCCGGGCACCTCGAGCCCGGCGAGAGCCTGGCCGAGGCGGCGCTGCGCGAGACCCGCGAGGAGACCGGCTGGACGGTTCAGCTGACCGACTTCATCGGCTGTTACCAATGGACGGCGGGCGACGGTACGACGTTCCTTCGCTTCTGCTACGCGGCGCGCCCGGTCTCGCATGATCCGGCGCAGCCGCTCGACACCGGCATCGACCGCGCGCTGTGGATGACCCCGGCCGAGCTGCAGGCCGCCGGGCAGCGCCAGCGCAGCCCGCTGGTATGGCAGGTCGTGGCGGACTATCTGGGTGGCCAGCGCCACCCGCTCTCGCTGGTCCGGGAGGTCGCATGAGCACCCCGCGCGTGATGGTGGGCGTTTCCGGTGGCGTCGATTCGTCGGTCGCCGCTTGGCGGCTGGTGCAGCAGGGCGAGGCCGTGGCCGGCCTGTTCATGCAGAACTGGGCCGACGACGGCAGCGGCGACTGCCGCGCCGAGGATGATCGCCGCGATGCGGTGGCGGTCTGCGGCCTGCTGGGCATTCCCTTCCATTTCCGCGACTTCTCCAGCGAGTACTGGCAAGGCGTGTTCGAGCATTTCCTGGCCGAGTACGCCGCCGGCCGCACCCCCAATCCGGACGTGCTGTGCAACCGCGAGGTGAAGTTCAAGCACTTCCTGGACGCGGCGCGTGAACTGGGCGCCGAGCGCATCGCCACCGGCCATTACGCGCGGGTGACCCAGCGCGGGCACCAGTGGCTGCTGCTGCGCGGCGCCGACCGCTCCAAGGACCAGAGCTATTTCCTGCACCAGCTGGGGCAGGAGCAGCTGGCCGCCACCCTGTTCCCGATCGGCGACCTGGAAAAGAGCGACCTGCGCCGGATCGCCCGTGACGTCAGCCTGCCGACCCATGCCAAGAAGGACTCCACCGGCATCTGCTTCATCGGCGAGCGCGACTTCCGCGAGTTCCTCGGCCGCTACCTGCCGGCCCGGCCGGGACAGATCCTCGACCCGGCCGACGGCAGCGTGATTGCCGAGCATCCGGGCGTGTTCTATTTCACGCTCGGCCAGCGCGAGGGCCTGAACATCGGCGGCGTGCGTGGCCGCCCGGCCGCGCCGTGGTACGTGGTCGGCAAGGACGTGGCCAGCAACGTGCTGTATGTCGATCAGGACCGCGACAGCCCGTGGATGCTCTCCGAACGCCTGCGTTCGGAAACCGCGCACTGGATCGCCGGCGCACCACCGGCCCGGCGTTTCGAATGCACTGCCCAGACCCGCTACCGCCAGCCCGACGAGCCGTGTACGGTCGATGTGCTGGACGATGGCAGCGTGCTGGTCACCTTTGCCCGCCCGCAGCGGGCCGTCACGCCCGGCCAGTCGCTGGTGCTGTATGACGGCGAGATCTGCCTGGGCGGTGCGGTGATCGCCGCCACCGATGCGCCGCTGGAACAGCGCCTGCGCACCACCCCTTCTCCTTTTGAGGTAATCGCTGCATGAGTTTCACTGTCGACGACCGCGTCCTGGCCCTGGCCGGCATTGCCCAGGCCCTGCAGCAGGTGCGCCGCATCGCCGATACCGGCCATTCCGACGCCGCCGCTGTACGTACCGCGGTGGACAGCGTGTTCCGCGTCGACGCGTCCTCTCCGCAGGAGGTGTTCGGCGACCGCCACGCGCTGAAGTCGGGCCTGCGCCTGCTGCACAACTACTTCCGCAACCAGGGCCAGGATCCGATCCTGCCCAAGCTGGCATTGTCGGTGCTGCAGCTGGAGCGCCGCTTCGTGCAGGACGGCGCAACCGTCAACAAGGTTGCCGCGGGCATCGAGCAGGCGCAGCGCAAGGCCGCCGAACTGGGCGACAGCGGTCACCCGGATGTGCTGGCCAGCCTCGGCGGCGTCTATGCGGACACCATCAGCCATCTCAAGCCGCGGGTGATGGTGCAGGGCAACCCGCATTACCTGGGCCAGGCCGGTGTGGTCTCCGAGATCCGTGCCCTGCTGCTGGCCGCCGTCCGCGCCGCGGTGCTGTGGCGGCAGGTGGGCGGCAGCTACTGGGACTTCCTGTTTGGTCGCAAGGCGATGGTCGAGGCCGTGGACCGCCTGCTGGCCTGACCGTTGCATCCCCCGGGCATGGCCCGGCGCTACCGCATGGCCTGACCGTCGCGCAGCGCTGCAGGGGTACCGCCGGGCCATGCCCGGCGAGCGTCCGGCGCCGGGAAAACCGCGCATTAAGAAAGCGCATAGACGGTTAAAAGAAAGGGCCCACGGCCGATACATCCTCCGTGCACCTCCCGAGAACGTCCATGTACTCACGCATTTTCATCCGTCTGGCCGCCCCGCTGGCCCTGACCCTGCTGCTCCCCTTCGCCATCGGTTTCGAATGGCCGGCCGCCCTGCGCTGGGCGATCCTGACCACGATGACGCTGAGCTGGCTGGGCTTTGCGTGGTGGACCGCGCGCGCCCAGGCGCACCGCTCACCGGAACAGGCCCGCGTCCTGCGTGAGCAGGACCAGCTGCTGACCGAACTGCGCAGCTTCGTCGGCAACGAAATCGACGGTTCGCGTGGTGAAGTGGAACGCGCCCGCGACCTGATCCGCCAGGCGGTATCGAGCCTGGGCGGCAGCTTCGATGCAATGAACCGCAAGTCACGCCAGCAGAGCCAGGCGCTGTCGCGCATCGTCGACCGTGCCGGCGATGAAGGCAGTGCGGGCCTCGACGTTGCGCGGTTCGCCCAGCATGCCAGTCATCGCATGGAACAGCTGGTGGAAGCGCTGGAACAGGTCAGCGGCCAGAGCTCTACCACCGTGCAGCACATCGACCAGATGGCGCAGCACCTGGACGGCATCTTCGCGCTGCTGGAAGACGTCAAGTCGATTGCCGACCAGACCAACCTGCTGGCACTGAATGCCGCCATCGAAGCGGCCCGTGCCGGCGAGGCCGGCCGCGGCTTCGCGGTGGTCGCCGACGAAGTGCGCAACCTGTCCGAGCGCTCGACCACCTTCAACGAACAGATCCGAAAGCTGGCCCACAGCTCCAAGGACGCCATCGCCAAGGTCCGCGAGACGGTCTCGCACATGGCTTCGCGCGACATGGACCGCTCCCGCGAAGCACGCCAGGAAGCAGCGGCCATGCTGGACAACGTGGCGCAGATCAATGCTTCTCTGGGCGAAGGCATGCGCGAGGTGTCCGAGTGTGCGCGTGCCATCGACGGCAGCGTCGCCGAGGCCGTGCGCGCGCTGCAGTTCGAAGATATCGCCACGCAGGCGCTGGGTGGCGTGCATACCCATCTCGACCGCCTGACCGCGATCAACCGCGAAGCGGTGGCCCTGCAGGAACTGCTGCACCGCAATGGCGGCGTCTTCGACGAAGAGATCGCCAGCGCGCTGCAGCGCACCGGCAACCGTCTGCGCGAACTTCGCAACGAATGGGAGCGCCCGCCGCACAAGCCGGTCGCCCAGCAGAACATGGGCGCCGGTACCGTCGAACTGTTCTGACACGCGTGTCCGCTGCCCTCTCCGGCAGTCTGCAAGGCCCCGGCTCGACCGGGGCCTTTGCCTGTGATCCACCGCCGAATGCATCCTGTACGCGCCCCATGGCCCTGATCAGCGCCCCGCCCTCCTCCCTCACCGACATCGAACGCCCGCGCAACGCCAGCGTGCGAGAACAGCTGCAGCAGCTGGAAAAGGTCGCGCATGAGGAGATCCGCGAGCTGCAGCAGCTCGCCGATGCGCGCTCGCCCTCGCCCGGTACCGCCGGCGAACTGCTGGGCATGGCCTGGGACCTGGGGTTGGATGGAGATGCCCTGAAGTAGCGCCGGGGCGTCTGCCGGGTCTATCGCGGCCCGAACACGAAAGAGCCGAGCGTCGGCTCGGCTCTACGGTGAAACAGGCCCATGCTCGGCTGAGGCGCAGGGATATCCATCGCTCCGACCAGAAAGCGCCGCCGAGCCCATGCTCGGCTCATATGCGCCGCAGGTTCATCGCAACCGGACAGGCCTGGAGACCGCGGGTACGCGGTCACAAATCGTCAACGCACCAGCAGCGCTTCGTTGCCGGCGTCCGTGCGCGACGGTGACTGATGCTGCTGGCGCAGCCACTGCGCCAGGTCGCGCGGGCTCAGCGGCCGCGAGTACAGGTAGCCCTGGATCTCGTCGCAGCCCTGGCGGCGCAGCATGTCTTCTTCCTGGTGCGTTTCCACACCTTCGGCCACGACCTTCATGCCCAGCGCGTGGCCCAGGTGCACGATGGCCTGGGTCACCTCGGCCGTACCCGAGTCGTGCAGCATGCCCTGCACGAAGCTGCGGTCGATCTTCAGGCGGCCCACCGGGAACCGGTTGAGGTAGTTGAGGTTGGAGAATCCCGTTCCGAAATCGTCCACCGCCAGCGGAACACCGTGCCGTTCCAGCACGTCGAAGCAATGGCGAAGGATGTCGGTGTCACGGATCAGCGCCGACTCGGTCAGCTCCAGTTCCAGGCGCTGTGGCGGCCAGCCATGGGCATGGCAGATCTCGATCACCCGCTCGGCGAAGCCGCGATCACGCAGCTGCACGGCCGAGACGTTCACCGCGATGCGGTCGAAGTGCAGACCGGCTCTGTCCCAGGCAGTGGCCTGGCGGCAGGCTTCGTTCAGTACCCAGTCGCCGATGCGCACGATTTCACCGCACTTCTCGGCGATGGGAATGAACTCGGCCGGACTGCAGTAGCCGATGCCGGGTCGATGCCAGCGCAGCAGTGCTTCGATGGCCGGCGGCTCGCCAAGGTGGGCGTGCAGCAGCGGCTGATAGGCCAGGCTGAACTCCTCGCGCTCGATCGCGCCATGGAGTGCATGCTCCAGCTCAAGCCGGCGCTGGATGCGGGCCAGTGCGTCCTGGCTGTAGTACTGGTAGGTGTTGCGACCGGCTTCCTTGGCCGCATACATCGCGGCATCGGCGGCGCGCAGCAGTGAATCGAAATCGGTCTGGGTATCGCCCAGCATGGCGATGCCCACGCTGGCCCCCACCTTCAGCGTGGTATCGCCGCGGCGCAGCGGCTCGGCCAGCGAGCCGATCAGCTTGCGCGCCACGTGGCCAGCGTCTTCCGGTTCGGCCAGGTCGCGCAGCACCACGATGAATTCGTCACCGCTGAAGCGGCCGAACAGATCGTTGTTGCGCAGGTTCTGGTGCAGCCGGGTGGCCGCCGCCTTCAGCAGGGCATCACCGGTGGCATGGCCGAAGCTGTCGTTGATGGTCTTGAAGCCATCCAGGTCGATGAACAGCATCGCCAGCGAGGTGCCGCGATCACGCGCTTCCTCGATTGCTTCAGCCGTCTGCTCGCCCAGCAGCACCCGGTTCGGCAGGCCGGTCAGCAGGTCGTAATGGGCCAGCAGCTCGATTCGCTCATTGGCCTCGCGCTCTCGCGTGATGTCACGGAACAGCACCACGAAGCGTGGCGGCAGGCCATCGCGCCGATCCAGCTCGATCAGCACCTGCACCCATACGCGCAGGCCGGATTGACGATAGAAGCAGAGATCCAGCTGCTCGGGCAGTCCGCCACCGGCAATCCGGCCCAGCGCCGCCTCGAACGCACTGCGCGAGTCCTCGGTGTACAGCGCCAACGCCTGGTCCAGGGTGATCGGCTCCTTGCGCAGTCCGTGGATGCGATAGCACTCTTCGGTCCATTGCATGTGCCGGGTCTGCACCTCGATCTCGCACCCGCCGATGCGGCCCAGGGCCGAAACGCGGTTGAGCAGCTCGGTACGCCAGCGGATCAGCGCATCGGTCTGGTGCTGTTCGGTGATGTTCTGCACCTGGCCCAGCAGCCGCTTGGGCTGGCCCTCGCCGTCCAGCAGCGGCTGCATCCACAGCCGCAGATGCAGCGATGGTTCGCCGCTGCCGCGGGCCAGCTCCAGTTCGAGGCTGGCGGAGCGGCCATCGCGCCACAAGCGGCGCCAGGCTGCCCGCAGCGCTCCACGTGAACGCGGATGCAGCTGCTTGAGCCAGCGTCGCTGGCCGGGCACGTTGCCGGGCTCAAGTGCGAGCAGCGAACGCAGTTCGGGCGACCACCAGAAGGAGCCCGTGCCTGGATCGAACGACCAGCTGCCCATGCTGGCGATGCGCTGCGCCTCGCTCAGGTGCACCTGCTGTTCGTGCAGCAACGCCTCCAGCTGCTTCTGCTGTTCGATGTCGGTGTGGGTGCCGACCATCCGCAGCGGCTGGCCGTCGGCAGTGCGCGCGACCACGCGGCCACGATCAAGCACCCAGCGCCACTGCCCGTCGGGCTGGCGGAAGCGGAACTGCGCGCTGTACTGGTCGCTGGTTCCACGCAGGTGCTGATCCAGCGCGGCGCGCACGTGGCCGATGTCCTCGCCGTGCACGCGCGCCAGCATTCCGCTGGCGGTCTCTTCGCCCAGGCCAGGGGTGCGGGTGACGCGATCGCTGGGAATATCCCAGTCCCACAGGCTGTGGCCAGCGCTGTCCAGCGCCAGTTCCCAGCGTCCGCCACCCGCCAGCGGCACAGGTTCCGGCACGCTCAGGGTGAAGGCCAGCAGATTGCCGGCGCCGTCATGCACGGCGCGCAGGTGGCCGTCGTAATGGCCGCGCGGCCCTCCCGGCAGGCTGCACGCAACAATGCCACCGTCGGCCGCCAGCAGACGCAGGTCCTCCAGCATCGGCGCGTAGGCCGCGACCGTCGCCGGCAGGCCATGCTCGCGCGCGGCCGGATTGGCTGCCAGCGGACGGCCAGTGCGGTCGACGATGACCAGCGCCGACGCGAGCGGATGCTGCAGCAGGCTGGCGATGATCCCTTGGTCCACGCGATCTTGCTCCGGATGAAACGCCCGACAGCGGGGCACGCAGTGGTTAACGGCGCCTGCGGCGGATAATTGAGTGGCTACGGGGCACCTGCGCGGTAAGATGGCCGGCGCCCCTACCTGCTGCCCTGTCCATGCCCGCAGAACCGACCGGCACCGCCCCTGTTCCCGACCCGCGGATGGCCCAATCGCTGGGCCGCGATCGTCGGCGGATCGTGCTGAGTTACCTGGCGATGGCCCTGGCCTGGATGATCGCCACCGACAGCGCCGTGCAGCTGCTGGTACCCGATCCGTACCAGGCATCACTGTGGCAAAGCCTGAAAGGGTCGTTCTTCGCCCTGGCCAGCGCCGGGCTGCTGTACCTGCTGCTGCGGCCGCTGGCCGAGCACGTGCTGCTCACCCATGCCCGCCTGCAGGCCTCCGAGCTGCGCCTGCGGCAGATGTTCGAGGGCAATCCCGGGCCGATCCTGGTCTACGATCTGGACAGCCTGGCCATTCTCGATGCCAATCCTGCGGCCTGCAGCGCCTTCGGCTGGGAGCGCGAGGAACTGCTTGAGCGCACCATCGACGTGCTCTGGCCGCCCGGCCAGGACCAGGCGCTGCAGACCAAGCTCGAAGCCATCCGGGAGGCGCCCGAGCAGCTGTGCATCCTGCGGGCGCAGCTGCAGCTGCGCGATGGCAGCCTGCGGCAGATGGAGCTGCGCTCGAACGCAATCGGTTACGACGGCCACAACGCACGCCTGCTGATTGCCATCGATCGCACCGCCGAGGACCTTGCACAGCTGCGCCGGGACCAGGCACTGGCACGGGTGGAGGAAGCGCATGAGCTGGCGAAGATCGGCGCCTGGGAACTGGACCCCTCCAGCGGGCTGGGCCGGTACTCCAGCCAGGTCTACCGCCTGCTCGGCCGGCGCCCGCCGGAAGCGCGCCGCTGGCATCGCTTCGACGAACTGCTGGTGGCGGCCGATCCGGCCACTGCCGCGCAGGCGGACCAGCTGCTGGCCGAACTGTGTTCCGGCGAACCGGTGCAGGTGGACGTGCTGCTGCCGCTGCTGTCGATGGATGGCCGCGCGTTGATGGTGCACCTGCGCGCGGCCAGCGGCGTTGACGAGGCCGGCCGCGACCGCGTGCTCGGCACGCTGCAGGACGTGACCGAGCGCGAGCAGTCGCGGCGGCTGCTGCGCGAACGTGAGGAACAGTTCCGCGAACTGGTGCGTGTACTGCCGGACGGCGTGGTCATCCTCTTCGAGGAGCACGTACTGTACGCCAACGCCTGGGCCGCGAGCCTGTTCGGCTATGGCGGCCATGCCCTGCTCGGCGAGCCGCTGGCGGCCCTGGTCGCCGACAGCGATCTGGCGCGGGTACGTGTGCAGCTCCGGGCCGGCCAGCCCCAGCACGGCCCCGGCCACAGCAGCGTGGTGGCGATGCAGCGTGCCGATGGCCGCAGCTTCCACGCCGGCCTGGCTGTGGGCGAAGTGCGCTATGGCGGTCGCGACTGCAAGCTGCTGATCGTGCGTGACCTGAGCGACTCCGAGCGCACCCGCAGTGCGCTGGAGACCAGCAACCGCGAACTGCAGGCGATGGCCGGCCGGTTGTTCTCGCTGCAGGAGGACGAGCGCCGCGCGATCTCGCGCGACCTGCACGATGACATCGGGCAGGCCATCACCGCCATCAAGCTCTCCGCCTATGCCGCGCAGGACGAAGACGATCCGAAGCGCCGCAGCGAGGATCTGGCACAGATCGTCAGCCTGGCCGACACCACGGTGGCCAAGCTGCGTGACATCTCCACCCTGCTGCGGCCACCACAACTGGATGCGCTGGGCCTGGAGGCGGCATTGAGCTGGCAGGCACGGGTACTGTTCCGCTCCTCACCGGTGGAACTGCTGGCCGAAATCGAGCCCCTGCCGCATCGGCCCGACAACAGCATCGAGCAGGCCTGTTTCCGCATCGCCCAGGAAAGCCTGACCAACGTACTGCGCCACGCCCGCGCCAGCCAGGTGCAGCTGCAGCTGCGCGATGTCGGCCAGCGCGGGCTGCACCTGCAGATCCGCGACGACGGCGAGGGTTTCGACCCTGAGGGCCCACGCGGCCTGGGCCTGATCGTCATGCGCGAACGTGCGCAGAGCGTGGGCGGCCACGTGCGCATCGAGTCGGCGCACGGCGCCGGCACCCTGGTCGATGTCCATCTTCCCTACCAGGCAGCCTGCGCGGCTGCCGTCGAAACACCGGATTACTGAGCCTATGTGGAATCCCAATCTGCCACTGGTCAGCATCGACGATGCCCCTGACCGCCTTGGCGCCGGCAATCCCGAGCTGCAGGCGATGGTGGCCGAAGCCGCTTCGGGTGGCACGCCGCTGATGCTGATGCATGTGGACATCGACCACTTCGCGTCGGTCAACGAGAACATGAGCGCGGAAGTGGGTGACCAGGCGCTGGTACTGGTGGCGCAACGCCTGCAGTCCTACCTGCGCGGGCGCGGCAAGCTGTGGCGCCATGGCAGCGACGAGTTCCTGATCGCCGTGCCGCGCGACGCCGACCTGCCGCTGCCGGAGGACTTCGCCGAAGAAATCCGCCAGCAGATGGAACTGCCGCTGTCGGTGCTGCCCTACACCCTGTTCATGACCGGCAAGCTGGGCGTCAGCCTGTGCCCGGAGCATGCCAGCAGCACCTCGCGCCTGCTCGATCATGCTGAAGATGCGCTGTACCAGGCCGC
The DNA here is from genome assembly GCF_056760395.1 of Stenotrophomonas sp. STEN009. NCBI lineage: Bacteria > Pseudomonadati > Pseudomonadota > Gammaproteobacteria > Lysobacterales > Lysobacteraceae > Stenotrophomonas > Stenotrophomonas sp. STEN009. The sequence goes on from NZ_JBRRES010000039.1 coordinate 16,817, forward strand.
CCGCGAGGGTGGCAACGCGGTGCGCATCCATGCCGTGGACACACCACCCAGCGCGCACAGCGAGAGCATCATCGCGCGCCAGATCGTCGATGCCATCCCCAATGCCGAGCTGAAGCTGCGCTACCAGCCCCTGGTCAGCGCACGCGATGGCCATGTGGTGGGCATGGAAGCCCTGCTGCGCTGGCAGTCGCCGACGCTGGGGATGCTGGTACCGGAGCGCTTCATGCGAACGGCCGAGCGGCTCGGCATCATCGTGCAGATCGGTACCTGGGTGCTGGAGGGCGCGCTCAAGCAGGCCCGGCTGTGGCGCGACCAGGGTTTCGACGACTTCACCATTGCGGTGAATGTCTCCACCCTGCAGCTGCTGCGACCGAATTTCTTCGCCGAAGTGATGTCGCTGCTGCAGGCAGCGGGCGTGCCGGCGCAGATGCTGACGCTGGAGATCAACGAAAGCGCGCTGACCAACAACGTCAATTTCGTCCACGAGACCCTGGCCAACCTGCGCAACGAAGGCATCAGCCTGAGCCTGGACAACTTCGGCACCGGCGACTCCAGCCTGAGCGCGCTGGTGCGCTATCCGGTGGACAAGCTGAAGATCGACCGCAGCTTCATCAAAAGCGCACCGGCCGGCAACCGCGAGGCCGCCATCGCCCGTGCGATCATCGCCATGGGCCACCAGCTGGGCATGACGGTGATCGCCAACGGTGTGGAATCGCAGGCACAGCTGGGCTTCCTGCGCCGCAACGACTGCGATGTGTTCCAGGGCTATCTGTTCGGCGAACCGATGTCGGCCGATGCCGCGGGCATGACCCTGCGCCGGCGCTACCTGCGCCCGGAAGCATTCGCCGAGACCCGCCCGGACCGCACCCTGCTGCTGCTGGACGATGAAGAGAACGTGCTGCGCTCGCTGGTGCGGCTGTTCCGTCGCGACGGCTACCGCATCCTCGCCGCCGGCAACGTGCGCGACGCCTTCGATCTGCTGGCGATCAACGATGTGCAGGTGATCCTGTCCGACCAGCGCATGAGCGACATGAGCGGCACCGAGTTCCTGGGCCGGGTGAAAATGCTGTACCCCGACACCATCCGTCTCGTGCTGTCCGGCTACACCGATCTGAACACGGTGACCGACGCGATCAACCGCGGCGCGATCTACCGCTTCCTGACCAAGCCATGGAACGACGACGAGCTGCGCAAGCACATCCACCAGGCCTTCCGTACCTACGAGGAACAGCGCCGCAGCAATGCCGGCCCGGTGGCGATGGACGCAGGTGACGGCGGCGAGGATCGCCCGCCGTTGCGATGATGGAGGCCGCCGGGCATGGCCCGGCGCTACCGTGCACCTGTGCCGTGCGGCGGCTCAGCGCGGCTGCTTCACCGGCAGCACCACGCGGAAGCGCGAGCCGACGCCGGGGGTGCTGTCCAGATCGATGCGACCGTGGTGCTTGTTGATGATGCTGTAGGAGATCGACAGGCCCAGGCCGGTCCCGCTGCCCACCGGCTTGGTGGTGAAGAACGGATCGAAGATGCGCTGGCGCAGTTCGGGCGAGATGCCGCCACCGGTATCCTCGAACTCGACCCAGACATGGTCGCCATCCACGCCGGTACGCACGGTGATGGTGCCACGCTCGGCGATGGCATGGCCGGCGTTGAGCAGCAGGTTCATGTAGACCTGGTTGAGTTCGGACGGCAGGCACTCGACCAGCGGCAGCTGGCCGAACTCACGCACCAGGGTGACCTTGTACTTGAGCTCGTTCCAGATGATGTTGATGGTGGACTCGAGGCCGGCGTGCAGGTCGACCAGCTTCCACGACTCATCGCGGCCGGAGTACGAGAAGTCCTTGAGGTCGCGCACGATGCGCGTCACCCGCTCGATGCCCTCGCGTGACTCTGCCATCAGCTGTGGCAGATCGCGGCTGATGAAGTCGATGTCCAGCCGGTCACGGATGTCGTCGATCTCCGGGATGAGCGCCTTCGGGTCGGGCGCACGCAGGGCGCGCTCGTAGGCCTCGATCACGGTGAACAGGCTGCGCAGGTACTCCTGCAGGCTGCCGAGATTGGAGTGCACGTAGCCGATCGGGTTGTTGATCTCGTGCGCGACGCCGGCGGCAAGCTGGCCGATGGACGCCATCTTCTCCGACTGCAGCAGCTTTTCCTGCGTGCCGTTCAGTCGAAGGTAGGCCTGGCGCAGTTCGGCATGGCGCTGCTGCAGCTCGCGCTCGTAGTCTTCCTGGCCCTCGATGTGGCGGAACAGTGCCAGGTAGTGGCCCTGCCCGGGCGGACCGTGATGGTACAGATGCGCGATGACCACGCCCTCGCCCAGCGGCAGGCTGCCGTTCCAGTGACCGTTCTGGCGGGCGTGCTCCAGCGCGTCCGGCGGCAGCAGCTGACGCAGGCGCTGTGGTGCCGGCAGAAGGCCTTCGTCGCTGGCCAGCAGGTTCTGCGCGGCCGGATTGGCCAAGGCGACCTGACCGTCTTCGGTGAACAGCAGCAGGCCCTCGCGCAGGCGTTCAAGCAACGCCTGCAGCACCGGCTGTGGTGGAAGGGGGGCGGTAACCAGGACGTTGGCAGCGGACACGGCGGCTCAGGGGCATTCGAACAGGCGCCCAATATACGCGGTCGTGCCGCAGGCGACAGCCTGCGAGCCGGGAGGTCCGCGCGAAGTTGCGTCAGGCCACCGCCAGAGGACGGCCAGCGGTGACTGCGTGGGCCTGCCCCTTGGCATCGTAGGCCGAGGCCTCTTCGCTGCGGCCCAGCTGGCGCAGCGCCCAGTTCACTTCGCGGCGCCTGCGCGACAGCAGCACGCCGTTGGCGCGATTGCGCTCGGCCAGCTCCTGCAGCTGTTCGCCCTCGCCCACCGGCGGTGCGCCTTCCAGCGCACGCAGCGCCTCCAGCTTGGCGCCGGTGGCGCGGATCAATGCGTGCACGTCATGCTCGACCAGGGCCTGGCGTTCGACGTCCAGGGCCAGCGCCAGGCGCTGCAACGGCTCGCTCATCGCCGCGGTCATCCGTGCAGCTGCTGGTCCAGCTCAAGCATGCGCGAAGCGATCGCGTCCGGATTGATCGTATAGGTGCCGTTCTGCAGCGATTCGCGCACGGCGGCCACGCGCTGGGCGTCGATCGCCGGCGCCGTGGTCAGTTCGCGTTCGATGGCCTGCAGATTGGTGGCCTCGCCGGTCAGGCGCAGGCTGTCGGCCGCCTCCACCGGACGCGCCGGCGAGTCGCTGCTGACGCCGGGCTTGCTGGCCGGGTTCGTCACGCTGCGCAGTGCCTGGGGGACCTGCAGGTTGCCGTCGATTTTCTGGCTCATGGGGTGTCCTGGAGTTGCCGTTCACAAGGGATAACGGCCGCAGGGCCGTGATCTTTAGGGAAATCTTGCGGGAATTCAACGCGCCACGATTACGTCACCACGGGCATCCACCGTGCCCTGCACGATGCGCCGCGAGGAGAGGTTCTCCACCGAGATGCGTTCGTTCTCGCCGGCATCGCCCATCGCCCGGCCCGCGATGCGCACCTCGACCGAGCCGCGCCGTGACACCAGCGCCACATTGTCTCCGCGCTTGATGAGACGCTGGGTGACCAGGTCGTTGCTCGACAGCAGCGTTCCAGCCTGCAGCGGACGCCGGGCGATGCGGCCGATCGCTGCATTGGGATCGGCCAGCACGGCCCCGGCAATGCGTGCAGCATCGCGCTGGGCGGTACTGATATCGGCAGCCGTCAGCGTTTCTCCAGCAGCGATGCCGCGTGCAAGCACCAGCACCGTCTGGTTGCGCCGCACCTTCACCGGTACGAACAGGCGCCAGCCGCCCGCATCGGGGCAGCTGACCTCGACCGTGGTGTTCGCTGTCGGCTGCACCTGCAGCGCTCCCCCGCACCGGGGAAGACGCAGCGCGTCAGCCACCTGGGCCTCGCCTTCGCTGCCGGCGGGCAGGCTCGACAACGCCGCCGCACGGATGCTGGCCACCGGCTGCCAGTCGGCGGCCACTGCCCAGGGCGAGGCAACGGCCAGTGCGACTGCCAGGATGGAGGAGATCGGGCGCATGGCGCCTCCTGTCGATGGGACCTGGCCCGGACGCGTGCAAGCGGCGTGCCAGTGCGATGCGCGGCGCAACACTCGGCGCCGCTGGATCGGACCCTCAAGTTCCCGCCGCCGCACGCCGATACAGCAGCCATGTCCCATGACCTGCTCAACCGGATCGACCAGCGGACCCGCCTGGCCGGCCACAACCGACTGGCGCTGCTGCTGTTCCGCCTCGGCGGACGTCAGCTTTTTGGCGTCAATGTATTCAAGGTGCAGGAAGTGCTGCGGCGCCCGGAGCTGTTCCAGGTGCCCGGCCTGCCCGGGCAGTTCGCCGGCGTGGCCGATGTGCGCGGACGCTCGGTGCCGGTCCTGGACCTGGGCCTGGCGATCGGCCATCCCGAGCGCGAGCCGGATGCCGATACCTCGCCCGGCTACCTGGTCGTCACTGAATTCAACCGCTCGATCCAGGGCTTCCTGGTCAGCGGCGTGGAGCGCATCGTCAACATCGCGGTGGAGGACATCCATCCGCCACCGGAACTGGGCGCTGAATCGAGCTATCTGACGGCGGTCACCCGCTTCCAGGGCGAGCTGATCCAGGTGATCGACGTGGAAAGCGTGCTGGCCGACATCGCGCAGATCCGGGGCGAGGCCGTGCTCGATCCACAGATGGCCATGCCCGCCGACGGCCCGCAGCTGCAGGTGCTGGTGGTGGACGACTCGCGGGTGGCACGCCAGCAGATCCGCAGCGTGCTGGACCAGCTGGGGGTCGGCGCCACCCTGCTCTCCGATGGCCGGCAGGCGCTGGACCACCTGCTGCAGATCCACGCCTCGGGCGAGAATCCCGCCGACCGCTACGCCATGGTCATCTCCGATATCGAGATGCCGGCGATGGACGGCTACACGCTGACGACGGAAATCCGGCGCCATCCGGGGCTGGCGGGGCTGTACGTGCTGCTGCACACCTCGCTGTCGGGCGTATTCAACAACGCGATGGTCGAGCGCGTGGGCGCCAATGCCTTCGTCGCCAAGTACTCCCCGCACGAGCTGGCCGATTTCGTGCTGGACCGCCTGCGCAAGGTGGCGATGGCGGCCTGAGGCCGCCGGGCTTCCCCGCCGGGCCGTGCCCGGCGAGCGTAGCGGCGCCCCGCCCACGACCTTTTGGCACACCGCTTGCAGCTTCCCGGGCAACGTTCCCGTGGGAGTGCATCGTGCGCAACCTGATTACCGACTACCTGGGCGTACATGCCCAGGCCATGCCGTTGCGCGAACAGCGGATGAAGCTGATCGCCAGCAATCTCGGCAATGCCGATACCCCCGGCTACAAGGCCCAGGACCTGGACTTCGACGCCGCCCTGCGCAGCGCACAGGGACAGGATGGCAACGGCCTGATGGCCACCACCCACGAGCAGCACTATGCGATCAACAACGGTCTGAATCCGTTCCAGATCGCGCGCGAGGGTGTCCAGCCCAGCCTTGACGGCAATACCGTCGATCCGGATGCAGAGCGCGCCGCCTACGGTCGCGCCGCGCTGGAGTACCGCGCATCGCTCAGCTTCGTCGAGAGCAAGGTCCGTTCCATGCTGACCGCGATCACGGGGCAATAAGCCATGAGCAACCTGCCGATCTTCGACATCGCCGGCTCCGCGCTGCAGGCGCAGTCGGTGCGCATGAGCACCATCGCCTCCAACCTGTCCAACGCCGACACCGTTGCCGGCTCGGCCGAGGCCGTCTACAAGCCGCTGGAGCCGATCTTCCAGGCGGTCACGAGCAAGGACGACCCGAACATCACCTCGGTGCAGGTGAAGGAAATCACCCGCAGCGAGGCGGCGCCGATCAAGCGCTACGAGCCCGGCCACCCACTCGCCGACGCCGACGGTTACATCTACCAGCCCGACGTCGATCCTGTCGCGCAGATGGTCAATCTGATCTCGACCTCGCGCAACTACCAGGCCGGCGTGGAGATGTTGACCACCGCCAAGGAACTGGCCCTGGCCACCCTGACCATGGGCCGCTGAGGCCCGCAGTACCGGATACCGCCATGACCACCGCCGTCAACAACCAGACCAGCCAGGACGTCTACTCCGCACTGGGCCTGAATGCTCCCAACAGCAACGCCACCAAGAAGAAGAACACCCTGGACCAGGCCGACTTCCTGCGCCTGATGACCGAGCAGCTGCAGCACCAGGACCCGCTCAAGCCCATGGACAACACGCAGATGGTCGCGCAGATGGCGCAGATGTCGACCGTGCAGGGCATCACCGATCTGAACACCACGGTGCAGGGCTTCCAGCAGTCGATGGCCAGCGACCAGGTGCTGCGTGGCGCCGCGCTGGTGGGGCACCAGGTGCTGGTGCCGTCCGAGAAGCTGGTGCTGGAGAACGAAGGCAGCGTCGAGGGCACGGTGGCCGCGCCCGGCGCCGGCATCATCACCGTGGACATCACCGATGCCAACGGCGCCAAGGTCACCTCGATCAGCGTCGAGGCCAAGGCCGCGGGCGAAACCGCATTCCAGTGGGATGGCAAGGATGCCGCCGGCAACCGCATGGAGCCGGGCAAGTACAGCGTGGTCGCCAACCATGTCGATACCGCTGGCAAGAGCACCAAGCTGTCCACCTATGTGCAGGCACCGGTGGAAAGCGTGACCGTCGGTTCCGATGGCCTGTACCTGAACCTCAAGGGCCTGGGCACGGCCCCGATCGACTACGTGCTCCGCGTCAGCTGAGCCGCCTACCCGCATCTACCAGGAGCATCCCATGGGCTTCAATGTCTCGCTGTCCGGCATCAATGCCGCCAACTCCGACCTGAGCGTCACCGCCAACAACGTCGCCAACGTCAACACCACCGGCTTCAAGCAGTCGCGCGCCGAGTTCGCCGACCTGTTCGCCGCCACCAGCTACGGCCTGTCGAAGAACGCGGTCGGCTCGGGCGTGCGCGTCTCCAACGTGGCCCAGCAGTTCATCCAGGGCAACAACGAGCAGACCGGCCGCAGCCTGGACATGGCGATTTCCGGTGAGGGCTTCTTCACCATGAACATGAACGGCCAGCGGGTGTACTCGCGTGCCGGCAACTTCCAGACCGATGCCGCAGGCTACGTGACCAACCCGCAGGGCGCGCGCCTGCAGGTGTTCGCGCCCAACGCCGACGGCACCAACTTCGACGCCGGTCGCATGATCGACCTGCAGCTGCTGACCACCGACAGCCCGCCCCGGCAGACCAGCGATGTAAAGGTTGGTTTCACCCTGCCGGCCAACGCCAAGGAACCGACGGTGCAGCCGTTCGATGCCACCAATTCCAACAGCTACAACCACTCCAGCGGCGGCATTACCGTGTATGACTCGCTGGGCGTGAGCCACATCCAGGTGTCGTACTTCGTCAAGGAAGCCGGCGTCAACCAGTGGACCGTGCACAACTTCGTCGACGGCGAACCCGCAGGTACCCCGACGCCGGTCACCTTCGACAACAGCGGCAAGCTGACCGCACCGGCCAACGGCAGGATCAGCCTCGGCACGTTCACCCCGACCACCGGCGCGGGCGAGTTGAACATGACCCTGGACGTGAGCGGCTCGACCCAGTACGGCGAGAAGTTCGCCCTGCGCAACACCCAGCAGGACGGTTACGCCGCGGGCAAGCTCAACGAAATCACGGTGTCGGACACCGGCGTGGTCTACGCACGCTACTCCAATGGCGACGACAAGCCGCTCGGCCAGGTTGCGCTGACCACCTTCAACAACCCGCAGGGCCTGGAGCAGAAGGGCAACAACGTGTGGGCGGAGACGTTCGATTCGGGTACGGCCCGTACCGGAATGCCCGATACCTCCAACCTCGGCAAGATCCAGGCCGGCTCGCTGGAGGCGTCCACTGTCGACCTGACCGAGCAGCTGGTCAACATGATCACCGCGCAGCGCAACTTCCAGGCCAACGCACAGATGATCACCACCCAGGACCAGATCACCCAGACCGTCATCAACATCCGTTGATGAGCCGCTGACCCTGTCACGGAACTCCCCGCATGGATAAAGCCCTCTACGTGGCGATGACCGGTGCCCGCGCCTCCCTGCAGGCGCAGGGAACGCTCAGCCACAACCTCGCCAACTCCGATACCCCCGGCTTCAAGGAAGCGCTGGCCAACACCGAGGCCTTCCCGATCCAGGGCCGGGGCTTTGCCTCGCGGGTCGATGCGCTGCACGTCGACGCCGGCTTCAACCGCCGGCCCGGTGCGCAGCACATCACCGGCAAGCCGCTGGACCTGGCGCTGCAGACCGGCACCTGGCTGGCCGTGCAGTCCACCGACGGCAGCGAAGCGTACACGCGCGGCGCGGCACTGTCGGTGACACCGAACGGTCAGCTGGTGACTTCCGGTGGGCGCCCGGTACTGGATGACAACAACAACCCGATCGCCATTCCGCCTTACCAGGCGATGGAGATCGGCAACGACGGCACGATCTCCATCATCCCGCAGGGTGAAGGCCCACAGACCATGGCCATGATCGGCCGGATCAAGGTGGTGCAGGCACCGGACGAACGGCTCGAGCGCGGTCTTGATGGCCTGTTCCGCAACACCGATCCGCTGCAGCCGTTCGCCCAGGCCCTCGGGCCCACCGTGCACAGCGGCCAGCTGGAGGGCAGCAACGTCGATGCCGCCGGTGCACTGGTGCAGATGATCCAGCTGCAACGCCAGTACGAAATGCAGGTGCAGGTGATCAAGCACGGTGATGACAACGCACGCAGCGCCAACAGCCTGCTGCGACTGGGCAGCTGACGGAATTCCGCCGGCGCCGCGTAACGGCACTGGCACACCGCTTGCACGCCGTACCCCATGGGCCGCAGCACGCGGCCGGTTTCAGCAGACAGGACTCCGAAGATGAACCAGGCATTGTGGATCGCGAAAACCGGACTGGATGCGCAGCAGATGCGCATGTCGGTGGTTTCCAACAACCTCGCCAACACCAACACCACCGGCTTCAAGCAGGACCGCGCCAGCTTCGAGGATCTGTTGTACCAGCAGGTCCGCCAGCCGGGCGGCGCATCGTCGGCGCAGACCCAGCTGCCGACCGGCCTGCAGCTGGGCACGGGCGTGCGCGTGGTGGCCACCGCCAAGAACTTCGAGCAGGGCAGCCAGCAGCAGACCGGCCGCGCGCTGGACGTGATGGTCAATGGCCGGGGCTTCTTCGAGGTGCAGCTGCCCGATGGCAGCTCCGCCTACACCCGCGACGGCTCGTTCAAGATCAACCAGGACAGCGAACTGGTCACCAACAGCGGTTACCCGGTGCAGCCCGGCATCCAGATTCCCGAAGGCGCGCAGTCGGTAACCATCGGCAGCGACGGCACCATCAGCGTGAAGATGGCCGACGACGCCGCATCGGTGGAAATCGGTGCGCTGACCCTGACCGACTTCGTCAATCCCGCAGGCCTGCAGGCGCGCGGCGAGAACCTGTTCCTGGAAACCACCGCCTCGGGGCCGGCGCAGAACGGCAACCCGGGCCTGAACGGGCTCGGCAACGTGGTCCAGGGTGCGCTCGAAGGCAGCAACGTGAACGTGGTGGAGGAGCTGGTGTCGATGATCGAAACCCAGCGCGCCTACGAGATGAACGCCAAGGCGATCTCGACCACCGACTCCATGCTGGCCTACCTCAACAACAAGATCTGACCGGCCCAACCGGGATAACGCCATGTCGCCCATTTCCACCCTCGCCCGCACTGTCCTCGCCAGCACGGTGGCCGCCCTGCTCGGCGGCTGCGTGATTGCCGGCGACGTGCGCCCCTACCCCGCGATGGCGCCGCTGCAGCCGATCATGCCGCCCCAGGCCGAGCCGACGGCCGGTGCGATCTATGCGGCAGGGCCAACCCTGCAGCTGTACTCGGACCGCCGCGCGCGTGATGTCGGCGACCTGCTGACCATCACGCTGCTGGAAAACACCACCGCGCAGACCAGCGCCAACACCGCCACCAACAAGGAATCGAATCTGAGCCTGGGGACGCCCTCGATCTTCGGTGCGCCGGTCACCCTGGGCGGCAAGGACATCCTCAGCGCCAGCGCCAAGGGCGCGCGCGACTTCACCGGCAAGGGCAACAGCGCACAGAGCAACCGCCTGCAGGGCAGCGTCACGGTCACCGTGATCCAGCGCCTGCCCAATGGCAACCTGGTCGTGCAGGGACAGAAGAATCTGCGCCTGAACCAGGGCGACGAGCTGGTGCAGGTGCAGGGCATCGTGCGCCCGGGTGACATCAGCCCGGACAACACCCTTCCCTCCAGCCGTGTGGCCGAGGCCCGCATCGTCTACGGCGGCCGCGGTCCGGTCGCGCAATCCAACGCGATGGGCTGGCTGAGCCGCTTCTTCAACTCCGGCCTGACGCCGTTCTGAGCATGGCCATGACGCTTACCTTCTTCTCTTCCTGGCACCGTCTGTCATCGCTGTGCTGCCTGGTGCTGCTGGCAGTGGCTGCGCCCGCCAATGCCGAGCGCATCAAGGATCTGGCCCAGGTCGGCGGCGTGCGCGGCAACGCGCTGGTCGGCTACGGCCTGGTGGTCGGCCTGGATGGCAGTGGCGACCGCACCAGCCAGGCCCCCTTCACCGTGCAGAGCCTGAAGAACCTGCTGGGCGAGCTGGGCGTGAATGTGCCGGCCAACGTCAATCCGCAGCTGAAGAACGTCGCCGCCGTGGCGATCCACGCCGAACTGCCACCGTTCGCCAAGCCAGGGCAGCCCATCGATGTCACCGTGTCCTCGATCGGCAACGCGGTGTCGCTGCGTGGTGGCTCGCTGCTGATGGCGCCGCTGCGCGGTGCTGATGGCCAGGTCTACGCCATCGCACAGGGCAACCTGATCGTGGGCGGCTTCGGTGCCCAGGGCAAGGATGGCTCGCGGGTGTCGGTGAACGTGCCCAGCGTCGGCCGCATTCCCAACGGTGCCACGGTCGAACGCGCGTTGCCGGATGTGTTCGGTGCCAACGGCGAAATCACCCTGAACCTGCACAACAACGACTTCACCACCGTCTCGCGGATGGTCGCCGCGCTCAACAACGCCTTCGGCGAAGGCGCGGCACGCGCCGTCGACGGCGTGACTGTGGCGGTGGCCGCGCCGACCGACCCGGGTGCACGCATCGGCCTGCTTGCCCGCATCGAGAACCTGGAGCTGACCCCGGGCAGCGCCCCGGCCAAGGTCGTGGTCAACTCGCGTACGGGCACGGTGGTCATCGGCCAGCAGGTCCGCGTCGGCCCTGCGGCGATCTCGCACGGTTCGTTGACGGTGACCATCCAGGAGAACACCAACGTCAGCCAGCCCAACGCACTGGCCGGCGGCAGCACGGTGGTCAGCCCGCAGTCGACCATCACCGCCACCAACGATGGCAGCCGCATGTTCAAGTTCAATGGCGGCACCACACTGGATGAGATCGTGCACGCGGTGAACGCCGTCGGCGCCGCGCCGGGCGACCTCATCGCGATCCTGGAAGCACTGAAGCAGGCCGGCGCGCTGAGCGCCGAACTCGAGGTGATCTGACATGCGCATCACCCCCGCCTTCGAGCTGAATCCGGCGCAGCAGAACGACCCGGCCAGGATCGACAAGGTCGCGCGGCAGCTGGAAGGCCAGTTCGCGCAGATGCTGGTCAAGAGCATGCGCGATGCCAGTTTCGGCGACTCGCTCTTTCCCGGTGAGAACAAGATGTTCCGGGAGATGTACGACCAGAAGATCGCCGAGGCGATGACCCGTGGCAAGGGACTCGGGCTGTCGGCCATGATCACCCGCCAGCTGTCCGGAGCGACCGCCGAAGGACCGGCGCTGGATACCGGCATCGGCGCTGCGAAGGCCAGCCGGGCCTATCAGCTCAACGCGCCCGCCAAGGCGGCGCCGTCGCTGCCGCTGGAGGACGCCGGCCAGGCCGTACGCATGCTGCAGCAGATGGCCGCAGGTGCACAGCAGGACGCGTCGGCCGCCATCGCGCCGATGGAACAGGCCCTGGACCTGATCGCCGGCCGCGAAAGCAGCAGCGTCCACCGGTCGCTGGGCACCGATGATCCGTACATCGCCGGGCTTGACGGCCCCGACTGGGCAGCCCGCAACGACCAGTGGGCCGCCACTGCCAGCAACCGTGGCAGCGGCACTACGACCGATGCGCTGGCGACCCGCAACGCGGTTGCCCAGCTGGGTGCGCATACCCCGGAAGGCTTCGTCGCCAGCATCTGGCAGCACGCGCAGAGCGCAGCCAGGGAGCTGGGCGTGGACGCCCGCGCGCTGGTTGCGCAGGCCGCACTGGAAACCGGCTGGGGCAAGCGCCAGATCAAGCACGCCGATGGCAGCACCTCGCACAACCTGTTCGGCATCAAGGCCAATGGCTGGAACGGGCAGCGTGCGGTGGCCGGCACCCATGAGTACGTCGATGGCGTGCGCCGCAATGAAACCGCAAGCTTCCGTGCCTACACCTCGCCGGCCGAGAGCTTCGCCGACTACGTGCGCCTGCTGAAGACCAGCCCGCGCTACCAGCAGGCCCTGCAGGCCGGCACCGATGTGCAGGGCTTCGCCCGGGGCCTGCAGCGGGCCGGCTATGCCACCGATCCGCGCTACGCCGCCAAGATCGCCGCGATCGCCGGCGGCCCGACCATCGAGCGTGCCGTCGCCGCCGTGACCGATGCCGGCAGTCGCCTTGGCCAGACCTTCGCCAGCACCGCAACAGCGGCGCTGGGTATCACCCGTCGTTGAGGAACCCCATGTCCAGCGTACTTTCCACCGGTACCGGTGCCCTGCTCGCCTTCCAGCGCGCCCTGGCAACCACCAGCCACAACGTGGCCAACCTCAACACGCCGGGTTACAGCCGGCAGAAGGTCAATTTCGCCACGGCCGATCCGCAGAACTTCGGCTACGGCACGGTGGGCAACGGCACGCGCATCACCGACATCCGGCGCACTGCCGACCAGCTGGCGATCTCGCGCCTGCTCGACAGTAGCGGTGAGCTGGCACGCCTGAAGCAGTTGTCCGGCATGGCCGACCGAGTCAACGCGCTGTTCTCCGACGCCGCCACCAACGTCGCAGGCGTCTGGTCCAGCTTCTTCGATTCGGTCAGCGGCCTGTCTTCCAATGCCTCCGGCACGGCCGACCGGCAGAGCATGCTGGACGGTGGCAAGGCCCTGGCCAACCGTTTCGTGCAGCTCAATACCCATCTGAACAACCTCAACAGCGAGGTCAACAACGGCCTGCTCGCCGGAGCGACCGAGGTCAACCGGCTGGCGCAGGAAATCGCCCAGATCAACGGCGCCATCGGCACCAACATCGCCAGCGCGGCCCCGGACCTGCTCGATCGCCGCGACCAGCTGATCTCGCAGCTGATCGGCTATACCGGTGGCACCGCGGTGATCCAGGACGGCGGCGTGATGAACGTCTACACCGCCGGCGGCAACGCACTGGTGGTCGGCACCACCGCCACCCGGGTCACCACCGTGGCCGATCCGTACCAGCCCGAGCGCCTGCAGCTGGCACTGGAAACGCAGGGCAACACCATCACCCTGGATCCCAAGGCCGTCGGCGGCCAGATCGGTGGGCTGATGGAGTTCCGCGACACCGTGCTGACCCCGGCGCAGGCGGAGCTGGGCAAGCTGGCGATCGGCCTGGCCGACAGCTTCAACCAGGTCCACCACCAGGGCGTGGATCTCTACGGCCAGCTCGGCGGTGACTTCTTCAACATTGGCACGCCGCGGGTGACGGCCAACAGTGGCAACAGCGGGACGGCCAGCATCAGTGCCAGCTTCGGCGATCTCGGCAAGCTGGACGCGCAGAACGTCGTCCTGCAGTTCGATGGCACGCAGTGGAAGGCGAGCCGCGCCGACACCGGCGCCAGCATTCCGTTGACCGGCACCGGCACTGCGGCCGATCCGCTGGTGATCAACGGCGTCGAGCTGGTGGTCGGCGGCACGCCGGCAATCAACGACCGCTTCCTGCTGCAGCCCACTGCCGGCGTGGCCGGCAGCCTGGAGATCGCCATCACCGATCCCTCGCGCATCGCAGCCGCGGCTGCCGTGAAGGGCGCCGCCGCCACCGCCAATACCGGTACGGGCAAGCTCAGCGGCGTCTCCGTGACCGATGCCGGCCATGCGGACCTGCGCAATCCTGCGGCGATCGTCTTCACTTCCGCCACCACCTACACCATCGATGGTGGCCCACCGCAGACCTACACCCCGGGCCAGACCATCAGCGCCAACGGTTGGAGTTTCGTTCTCGACGGTGCACCACGCACCGGCGACACCTTCAACATCACCCCGACCCCGGCCGGCTCTTCGGACAACAGCAACGCGGCAAGGCTGGCCAAGGTGGAGAGCGCCAAGGCGTTCAGCAGCGGCACCGTCACCCTGAACGGCGCACTGGGCGGGCTGACCACCCAGGTCGGCGCGGCAGCGCGCTCGGCCGAGTACTCGCTTGAAGCGCAGCTGGTGATCAACGAGAAGGCCCAGGACGCGCGCGACGAAATCTCCGGCGTCAACCTGGATGAGGAGGCGGCGAACATGCTCCGCCTGCAGCAGGCCTACCAGGCCGCCTCGCAGTTGATTTCCACTGCCGACAACATGTTCCAGACCATCCTGGGAGCCGTCCGCCGATGAGCAGCCGCATCTCCACCGGAATGATGTTCAACCAGTCGGTGACGCTGATGCTGGCCAAGCAGGCCAAGCTCAATCACCTGGAGCAGCAGATCGCCACCGGCAGCAAGATCGTCAGCGCCAAGGACGATCCCGTGGCCGCGGGCACCGCCGTGGGCCTGGACCGCAGCCTGGCGGCACTCGAGCGCATGGGCCTCAACGCCGGCAACGTGCAGAACCGGCTCGGCGTGCAGGAGAACACACTGGCCCAGGTCAACGATCTGATGGGCCGCGTCAGCGACCTGACGCTGCAGGCCAGCAATCCGGCGCTGAGCGCCGCGGACAAGAAGACCCTGATCACCGAGCTGAACCAGATCCGCGACGGCCTGCTGTCGCTGGCCAACAGTAGCGATGGTACCGGCCGCTATGTATTCGGTGGCACCCATGACGGCGATCCGCCGTTCGCCAAGATCGACGGCAAGGTGGTCTATCGTGGCGACCAGACCCAGCGCCAGGTGGAAGTGGGGCCGGACACCTACGTGCTCGACGCCCTGCCCGGCAGCGAGATCTTCATGCGCATTCCGACCGGCGATGGCTTCGTCGACGGCAGCGCCGCCGCAGGCAACACCGGCAAGGGCGTGCTGACCAACATCACCCGCGACGGCAGCGACAGCTGGAACGGCCAGGCCTTCAGCGTGCGCTTCACCGCCAGCGACCAGTACGAGGTGCTGGACGCAACGGGCAACGTGACCAGTACCGGCTCCCTGAAGCCCGGCGACGAACTGGAAGTGAACGGCGTGCGCCTGCAGATCACCGGCGCTGCCGAGGCCGGCGATACCTTCAACGTGCAGCCGGCCGGCAGCCGCGACATCTTCGCGACGATGGACAAGCTGATCGCCGCTCTCGACGCCGATACCGGCAGCACCGCACAGCTGGCGGCGCAGCAGAACCAGCTGCAGAGTGCATTGCGTGACGTCGGCCGCGCGTCCGAGCGGATGATCGATTCGCGTGCTGCCGGCGGATCGCAGCTCAAGGCGCTGGACAATGCAGCGGACATGCGCGAAGCCAACAGTGTGACGTTGAAGACCACCCTGTCACAGATGCGCGACCTGGACTACGCCGATGCCCTGAGCCAGTACCAGTTGCAGAGCACGGCGCTGCAGGCTGCACAGACGATCTTCTCGCAGATGCAGTCGATGTCGCTGTTCAACAAGATCGGCTGATCCGTTTCCCGCATACGCCCATGAAGGCCGCGATGCCCTGCATCGCAGCCTTTTTCGTTTCCGCAGCGCGCTGCTGCTGCCTTGCCCGCGGGTGCACCGCGCGCGTTCATTAACGACCCGCGCGCCCAGGTCCGCCCCCCCCCCCCCCCCCCCCCCCCCCCCCCCCCCCCCCCCCCCCCCCCCCCCCCCGGGGGGGGCCCCCCCCCGAGGGGGAGTCGTTGGTGTGC
>NZ_JBRRES010000040.1:0-32493 GCF_056760395.1 Stenotrophomonas sp. STEN009
GGGTGGGCTGGGCGTGGGCGCGGTGCCAGACCACGCCCCTGGCCGCCCCTTTTGGCCCACCACCCCCGCGGCATGGGTAACCTCAAAACCCCCCCGCCGGCCCGGCCCCGCCGCTACCGGCCGGGCCGTCTGGTTCCGGTGTCATCGACAACGCATTCGTGAGCCCATCCATGTCGAAGATCGAAGTTTCCTCCGCCACCATGACGCCGCGCGAGATCGTGCAGGAGCTGGATCGGCACATCGTTGGCCAGCATGACGCCAAGCGCGCCGTGGCCATCGCCCTGCGCAACCGCTGGCGCCGCATGCAGCTGCCGGCCGAGCTGCGCAACGAGGTCATGCCGAAGAACATCCTGATGATCGGCCCGACCGGCGTCGGCAAGACCGAGATCGCGCGTCGCCTGGCCACGCTGGCCAATGCGCCGTTCGTGAAGGTCGAAGCGACCCGTTTCACCGAGGTCGGCTACGTCGGCAAGGACGTCGAACAGATCATCCGCGATCTGGCCGATACCGCGGTCAAGCTGTACCGCGAGCAGGCCAAGGTGCGCGTGCGCACCCAGGCCGAAGAACGTGCCGAAGACCGCATTCTCGATGCGCTGCTGCCACGCCGCAGCGGCGGCATCGGTTTCGACCCGGAAGTGGCGCGCAACGAGCCGTCGGCACAGGACAACGAAACCCGCATCAAGTTCCGCAAGATGCTGCGCAATGGTGAGCTGGACGAGCGCGAGATTGAACTGGATCTGGCCGCCAACGTCAGCATGGACATCATGACGCCGCCGGGCATGGAGGAGATGGGCCAGCAGCTGAAGTCCATGTTCGCCAATCTCGGCGGTGGTGCCAAGGCGCACAAGCGCACCTTGACCATCAAGGCGGCACGCCCGCTGCTGCTGGAGGAAGAAGCCGGCAAGCTGGTCAACGAGGACGATATCCGCACTGCGGCGATCGAAGCCTGCGAGCAGCATGGCATCGTCTTCATCGACGAGATCGACAAGGTTGCCAAGCGCGGTGACAACGTGGGTGGTGGCGACGTCTCGCGTGAAGGCGTGCAGCGCGATCTGCTGCCGCTGGTGGAAGGCTCGAACGTGTCGACCAAGTACGGCACGATCAAGACCGACCATATCCTGTTCATCGCTTCCGGTGCCTTCCATCTGGCCAAGCCGAGCGATCTGATTCCGGAGCTGCAGGGTCGTTTCCCGATCCGCGTGGAACTGGGCGCGCTGAGCAAGGGTGATTTCGTGCGCATCCTGACCGAGCCGAAGGCGGCGCTGACCAAGCAGTACGAAGCGCTGCTGGCCACCGAAGGCGTCAAGGTCAGCTTCACTGCCGACGCCATCGACCGCCTGGCCGAGATCGCCTTCCAGGTGAACGAGCGCCAGGAGAACATCGGTGCCCGCCGCCTGCATACGGTACTGGAGCGCCTGCTGGATTCGCTCAGCTACGAAGCGCCTGACCGCGATGGCGAGACCCTGGCCATCGACAGCGCTTACGTCGATGCGCATCTGGGTGAACTGGTGCAGGATCCGGACCTGAGCCGCTACATCCTGTAACGCAGAAGGCCGCCGAAAGGCGGCCTTCTTGTTTGAGGGATCCGACCCCTGTGCGCTCAGGCCTCCGGCAACGGCGCAGGTACGGTGCCCGGCTCGAACACGCCTTCCTTCACGTAGGCGGCCAGGGTCATGTCCAGCGCGAGCATGCCGTCGCGCTGGAGATCCATCAGATCCGGCTCGACCATCGCGCCATGCAGCACCCCCAGCACGGTCGCGTGCAGCATGCGCGCGGCGATCTTCGGGTCGGCGCCTTCGCGCAGCTGGCCCAGCGCCTGCGCGCGTCGCAGCGCACGCTCCATCCGGTCCAGCGCGTCGCGGAAACCGGCCTGCTGGAGTTCGGTCAGCACCTTGGTGTCGGCCGAAGCATCGCTGCGCAGCATGATCTCCATGGTCTTGCGCAGGCGCTCGTCTTCGGACAGCTCGATGAAGGAATGGATCATCACCGCGCGCAGATCATGCACCGGCGTATCGCGCTGCTCGGTGGAGGTGCGCTCCAGTTCCTGCATGAAAGGCAGGTGCACCCGTTCGATGATCGCGGCCAGCACCTCGCCCTTGTTCTTGAAGTGCCAGTACACGGCGCCGCGGGTATAGCCGGCGCGGGCACCGATCATCTCCAGCGTGGTACGGGCCACGCCATGTTCATGGAAGCAGGCTTCGGCGGCGTCAAGGATGCCTTCCCGGGTTGCCTGGGTGTCCTCTTTGGTCTTGCGGGCCATGGGTACGAGTACGGGTGAAACGTGGCTGAATTGTACCTGTTTACAAACAAACAAGCATGTATGTATATTTCACCTCCATCGTTCCCGTCGTGTGCGTGGCTGTCCTGTTCCGGCACCCATGCCTGCCCGGGTGGGCGTTGTACGTGAGGCCTCAACCCGTTCCCGGGAGGTGTCCGCCGTATCAGTGCCTGCTGAGATTCTTCCTTCCAAGAGCCTTCCCCATGTTGCTGAGCCGAATCCGACCCTTTGCGCTGTCGCTG
This sequence comes from Stenotrophomonas sp. STEN009, assembly GCF_056760395.1. Lineage (NCBI taxonomy): Bacteria > Pseudomonadati > Pseudomonadota > Gammaproteobacteria > Lysobacterales > Lysobacteraceae > Stenotrophomonas > Stenotrophomonas sp. STEN009. Next base: position 2,521 of record NZ_JBRRES010000040.1, read on the forward strand.
GCCATCGCCACGACCGTGGCCGCCTGTGGCGGCGAACCCCAGGCCCCCGAACAGGGGCCCGGCCAGGTCAGCGTGGTCACGCTGAAGTCCGAGACCGTGGGCCTGACCCGCGAGTTGCCGGGCCGGACCAATGCCTTCCTGGTGGCCGAAGTCCGTCCGCAGGTCAGCGGCATCGTGGCCAAGCGCCTGTTTACCGAGGGCGGCATGGTCAAGGCCGGCGAGCCGTTGTACCAGCTGGATGACGCCAGCTACCGCGCCCAGGCCAACAGTGCCCGCGCACAGCTGGCCCGCGCCGAAGCCACGGCCAACGCCGCGCGCCTGAGTGCCAAGCGCATCACCGAGCTGGCCAAGGTCGATGCGGTCAGCCAGCAGGATCTGGAAAACGCCGTAGCCGCGCAGAAGCAGGCCGAGGCCGATGTCGGCGCCGCCCGGGCTTCGCTGGATTCGGCCAACGTCACGCTGGGCTACGCCCGCATCACCGCGCCCATCAGCGGCCGCATCGGCAAGTCCAGCGTCACCCAGGGTGCGCTGGTGAACGCCGGCCAGGCCGACGCCCTGGCCACAGTGCAGCAGCTGGATCCGATCTATGTCGACCTCACCCAGTCCTCGGCCGAGCTGCTGCAGCTGCGCCGCGAGCTGGCCGCCGGCCGCCTGCAGGACAACCAGCAGACGCCGGTCAGCATCCTGCTGGAAGACGGCAGCGCTTTCGAGCACAAGGGCACGCTGGAGTTCTCCGAAGTCAGCGTCGATCCAGCCACCGGCAGCTTCGGCCTGCGGGTCAAGGTGGAAAACCCCGATGGCCTGCTGATGCCGGGCATGTACGTGCGCGCAGTGATCGGTGGCGGCGTGCGCAGCGACGCGGTGCTGGTGCCGATGCAGGGCATCGCCCGCGATGCCAAGGGTGACACCACGGCGATGGTGGTCGGCAAGGACAGCAAGGTCGAAGTCCGCCCGGTCAAGGTCAGCCGCACCATCGGCGACAAGTGGCTGGTAGAGGATGGCCTGAAGCCCGGCGACAAGGTCATCGTCGAAGGCCTGCAGAAGATCGGCCCCGGCATGCCGGTCAACGCCACCGAAAAGGGCGCCGCACCGGCCAAGCCGGCCGCTGCCCCGCCTGCGGCTCCGGCCGGCGACGCGAAGTAAGCGGAGAATTCCATGGCACGCTTTTTCATCGATCGACCCATCTTCGCGTGGGTCATCGCCATCATCATCATGCTCGCCGGCGGCCTGGCCCTGTTCAAGCTGCCGGTCTCGATGTATCCCAACGTCGCTCCGCCGGCGGTGGAAATCAGCGCCACCTACCCGGGTGCCTCGGCCAAAGTGGTCGAAGACTCGGTGACGCAGATCATCGAGCAGAACATGAAGGGCCTTGATGGCCTGATCTACTTCTCCTCCAACAGCTCGGCCAACGGCCAGGCGACCATCACCCTGACCTTCGAGAGCGGTACCAATCCGGACATCGCGCAGGTGCAGGTGCAGAACAAGCTGCAGCTGGCCATGCCGCTGCTGCCGCAGGAAGTGCAGCGGCAGGGCATCAACGTGGCCAAGTCCAGCTCGGGCTTCCTGAACGTGATCGCCTTCGTCTCCGAAGACGGCAGCATGGATGCCAACGACATCGCCGATTACGTCGGCTCCAATGTCGTCGATCGCCTGAGCCGGGTCCCGGGCGTGGGCAACATCCAGGTCTTCGGCGGCAAGTACGCCATGCGCATCTGGCTGGACCCGAACAAGCTGCATACCTATGGCCTGTCGGTGCCGGAAGTGACCGCAGCGATCCAGGCACAGAACGCACAGGTGGCGATCGGCCAGCTGGGCGGCGCGCCCTCGGTCAAGGGCCAGCAGCTCAACGCCACGATCAATGCGCAGTCGCGCCTGCAGACGCCGGAGCAGTTCCGCAACATCGTCGTGCGCGGTGCGCAGGACGGTGCCGAACTGCGCCTGGGTGATGTCGCCCGCGTCGAGCTGGGCGCGGAATCCTACGACTTCGTCACCCGCTACAACGGCCAGCCGGCCAGCGGCCTGGCCGTCACCCTGGCCACCGGCGCCAATGCGCTCGACACCGCCGCCGGCGTGGATGCTGCGCTGGACGACCTGAAGAACTTCTTCCCGGCCGGCCTGAAGGCCGAGATTCCGTACGACACCACGCCGTTCGTACGCGTGTCGATCAAGGGCGTCGTGCAGACCCTGATCGAAGCGATCGTGCTGGTGTTCGTGGTGATGTATCTGTTCCTGCAGAACTTCCGCGCCACCCTGATCCCGACCATCGCCGTGCCGGTGGTGCTGCTGGGCACGTTCGGCGTACTGGCGATGCTCGGCTTCTCGGTGAACATGCTGACCATGTTCGCGATGGTGCTGGCGATCGGCCTGCTGGTGGACGACGCCATCGTGGTGGTGGAGAACGTCGAGCGCATCATGTCCGAGGAGGGCCTGTCGCCGCTGGAGGCCACCCGCAAGTCGATGGGCCAGATCACCGGTGCACTGGTTGGCATCGGCCTGGTGCTGTCGGCTGTCTTCGTGCCGATGGCCTTCATGAGTGGCTCCACCGGCGTGATCTACCGGCAGTTCTCGGCCACGATCGTTTCGGCGATGGCGCTGTCGGTGCTGGTCGCGATCGTACTGACCCCGGCGCTGTGCGCCACCCTGCTCAAGCCGCTGAAGAAGGGCGAGCATCATGTCGCCCACCGCGGCCTGGCCGGTCGCTTCTTCAACGGCTTCAACCGGGGTTTCGACCGCACCAGCGAAAGCTACCAGCGTGGTGTACGCGGCATCCTGAATCGTCCGTGGCGTTTCATGGGCATCGTCGCCGCGCTGTTCGTACTGATGGCGGTTCTGTTCGTGCGCCTGCCCAGCTCGTTCCTGCCCAATGAAGACCAGGGCGTGCTGATGGCGCTGGTGCAGGCCCCGGTCGGCGCCACCCAGGAACGTACCCTGGAATCGATCGCGGCACTGGAGAACCACTTCCTGGAGAACGAGAAGGCGGCGGTCGAGTCGGTGTTCTCGGTGCAGGGCTTCAGCTTCGCCGGCATGGGCCAGAACGCGGGCATGGCCTTCGTCAAGCTGAAGGACTGGAGCGAGCGTGACGCCGACAACGGCGTGATGCCGATCACCGGCCGCGCCATGGCTGCGCTGGGTGGGATCAAGGACGCCTTCATCTTCGCCTTCCCGCCGCCGGCGATCCCGGAGCTGGGCACTGCTTCGGGCTACACCTTCTTCCTGAAGGACAACAGCGGCCAAGGCCACGATGCACTGGTGGCCGCGCGTGACCAGCTGCTCGGCCTGGCGGCCGGCAGCAAGAAGCTGGCCAACGTCCGCCCGAACGGACAGGAAGACACGCCGCAGTTCCGCATCGACATCGACGTGGCCAAGGCAACGTCGCTGGGGCTGTCGATCGCCCAGGTCAATACCACCCTGGCCACCGCATGGGGCAGCGCCTACATCGATGATTTCGTCGATCGTGGCCGCGTCAAGCGCGTGTTCGTGCAGGCCGACCAGCCGTTCCGCATGGTACCGGAGGACTTCGATCTCTGGTCGGTGAAGAACGACAAGGGCGAGATGGTTCCGTTCAGCGCCTTCGCCAGCAAGCACTGGGACTACGGCTCGCCGCGCCTGGAGCGCTACAACGGCGTGTCGGCAATGGAAATCCAGGGCGAACCGGCCCCGGGAGTCGCCTCCGGTGACGCCATGGCCGAGATCGAGCAGCTGGCCAAGCAGCTGCCGGCGGGCTTCGGCATCGAGTGGACCGCGATGTCCTACCAGGAACGCCAGGCCGGCTCGCAGACCCCGCTGCTGTACACGCTGTCGCTGATGATCGTGTTCCTGTGCCTGGCCGCGATGTACGAAAGCTGGAGTGTTCCGACGGCCGTGCTGCTGGCCGCCCCGCTGGGTATCCTCGGCGCGGTGCTGGCCAACACCTTCAAGGGCCTGGAGCGCGACATCTACTTCCAGGTGGCAATGCTGACCACGGTGGGCCTGACCAGCAAGAACGCGATCCTGATCGTCGAGTTCGCCAAGGAAAACCTGGAGAAGGGGGCCGGCCTGATCGAATCGATCATGCATGCCGTGCGCGATCGCCTGCGTCCCATCGTGATGACCTCGCTTGCATTCGGCATGGGCGTGGTGCCGCTGGCGATCTCCACCGGTGCCGGTTCCGGCGCCAAGCAGGCCATCGGCATCGGCGTGCTGGGCGGCATGATCGTCGGCACCGCGCTGGGCGTGTTCTTCGTGCCGCTGTTCTTCGTGGTGGTGCAGCGCGTGTTCAAACGCAGGACCGCCGAGTGATGGAATCCGGCAGCGCCGGGCCATGCCCGGCGGATGCCTTACCACGTAGCTGCCGGGAACGGCCCGGCGCTACCACCGTGACCCCCAAGGTGTCGCCATGAAATTCTCTTCTCTTGCTGTATCCCTGGCCGCCGTGCTCACGGTCGCCGGCTGCTCCACCCTCGCGCCGAAGGACACGGCCGTTGCCCCGGCGATTCCTGCGCAGTGGCCGGCAGAGGCCACGCAGGGCCAGGTTGCCGATGTGGCCACGCTGGGCTGGCGTGACTTCTTCACCGATCCACGCCTGCAGCAGGTGATCGGCCAGGCGCTGGACAACAACCGCGACCTGCGTGTGGCCGTGCTCAATGTCGAGCGCGCACGCGGCCAGTACCGGGTGCAGCGCGCCGACCGGGTGCCGGGTGTGGCCATCACCGGGCAGATGGAGCGAACAGGCACGGATGCGGGAGTCACCGAGCAGTTCACTGCCGGCGTCGGTGTGGCCGAATTCGAGCTGGACCTGTTCGGCCGCGTGCGCAACCTCAGCGAAGCAGCCCTGCAGCAGTACTTTGCCATCGCCGCCAACCGCCGTAATGCACAGCTGAGCCTGGTGGCCGAGACGGCAACGGCGTGGCTGACCTACGGCGCCGACAGCCAGCAGCTGAAGATCGCCGAAGCGACGCTGAAGACCTATGAGGATTCGCTGCGCCTGGCAGAAGCACGCCATGAACGTGGCGGCAGTTCAGCACTGGAACTGACCCAGACCCGCACCCTGGTCGAAACCGCGCGCACCGATGCCGCACGCCTGCGCGGCCAGCTCGCGCAGGACCGCAATGCCCTGGCGCTGCTGGCCGGTGGCCAGGTCGACCCGGCTCTGCTGCCGGATGGCATCGAGCCGCAATTGCTGGCACTGGCGCCACCACCGGCCGGCCTGCCCAGCGACGTGCTGCTGCTGCGCCCGGACATCATGGCGGCCGAACACCAGTTGCTGGCCGCCAACGCCAACATCGGCGCTGCCCGCGCAGCGTTCTTCCCGAGCATTTCGCTGACAGGCAGCATCGGCAGCGGATCGAATGAACTGTCGAACCTCTTCGACAGCGGCACGCGCGTGTGGAGCTTCCTGCCGAAGATCACCCTGCCGATCTTCCAGGGCGGCCGTTTGCGTGCCAATCTCGACATCGCCAATGCAGATCGTGACATTGCACTGGCGCAGTACGAGAAGGCGATCCAGAACGGCTTCCGCGAAGCGGCGGATGCGCTGGCGATGAACGTAAGCCTGGATGAGCAGGTCAGCGCCCAGCAGCGTCTGGTCGACGCGGCCGAGCAGGCCAACCGGCTGTCGCAGGCACGCTATGACGCCGGCCTGGACAGCTTCGTCAGCCTGCTCGACGCGCGTCGTACGGCCTACAGCGCGCAGCAGACGCGGCTGCAGGCGCAGCTGGCCCAGCAGGCCAACCGCATCACCCTGTACAAGGTGCTGGGCGGCGGCTGGCACGAACGCAGCTGACGGGTCGCGCCGGGCATGGCACGGCGCGGATTCCGGTAGCGCCGGGTCATACCCGGCGGCGCTTCGATCAGACATTCGCAAAGTCTGACGCAGGCCACACCTGTCGGTGAGATCCCGGTAGCGCCGGGTCATACCCGGCGGCGCTTCGATCAGGCGTTCGCAGGTCGTCGCGTCAGGGCTACACCGCTTCGTCATCACGGCGCACCGTGTGGCAGGCCCGCACACGGGCCAGCGCGTCGCCGGCTTCGCGTGCCATCCGCTCATACTCGGCGCGGATCTCTTCCAGCCGCTGTTCGTCCAGTTCTTCCAGATCCAGCAGCTCGTTGTTGGCTTCCGCGGTGGCCCGGATCAGTTCGTCCAGCTTGATCTGCATCGCCGCCGTATCGGCGTTCTGCGTGTGCTGGATCAGGAAGACCATCAGGAAGGTGATGATGGTGGTGCCGGTGTTGATGACCAGCTGCCAGGTGTCGTTGAAACCGAACACCGGACCGGAGATGCCCCACACCACCACGATGGCTACTGCACCCAGAAAGGTCCACGGAGAGCCGGTGGCGGCCGCGGCCTTCTTGGCGATGGTATTGAACAGGTTTCTTGCTTTCATCGTCGTCGTCCCGCTGGGGTGACGTGATGATCGGCGCGTGGCCGTGCAGCCCGCGTGCAGCAGGCCTGCTCAGGCGCGCAGCCGCGGTGCGTCCTGCAGGCGCACGCGGCTGGCCTGGTAGACGTGCTGCCAGCAGCGGTCGACGAACTCGCGGGCCTGTGCTTCGCTCAGCCGCGGCATGATCTGCAGCGCATACTGGGTCTGGAACATCTCGTCACGCTGCTCGTTGCTGGCGCGCGGCTGGGTGATCAGCGAATCGCAGGCGAACTTGATCCAGGGTACGTAGGAACCGAACGAATTATGAGGCAGCGCACCGTCGGCATGCTGGCGGCGCCAGTGCTCGAGTTCCGCATCGACGTCGATGACCGGGGGAATGGCAGGGACTTCAGTGTGCATGTCGATCCAATCGGTTGAGGTGGACGTGGAGTGGGGGGAATCGCAGTGTTGCCTGATCACCGGTGGAAGCGGTGTCATCGCAATGTGGAAACAGCGTTGCGATTGCCGATCAGTTGGGCGTGCTCGACCACGCCGAGGTCTTCAGCGATGTCCGCCATCGCGTTGCACAGGCGGACGTGGTCGCGTGGATGGTCGCGCACCAGTTCCAGCTGCATGCTCTGATAAGCGGTCCAGAACAGGGCACCGCGCCGATGCAACCGATATTGGCCCCGCAGGCGGGCGCGGATTCCGTCAAGGATCAGATTGGGCGTGGGGCTTGCAGCGTGCGCGCACATGGCTGGCTCCGCCGGGGTAGGGGGCCCCGGTAACCCCACCGTAGGCGTGCCGGAGCGGTGGGGTGTTACCGCGGCGTGTGCATGCGTGCCGACGGAGTGCGCAGCGCGTCACATCGAACGCCGCAGACGCTGACTGCACAAGGGCCTGCCGCGGATGAAGCATTCATTAAACGCGGGCTGGGGTCAGTCCACGGCACTCATTCGCCGATGTCTTCGTTCCAGATCTCGGGATATTGCGCAATGAAGCTCCCGAGCAGGTCGACGCATTCCTGGCTGTCGAGGTCGATCACATTGACGCCGTTTTCGCGCAGCCAGTCGATGCCGCCCTGGAACGTGCGGGACTCGCCGACCACCACGGTGCCGATGTTGAACTGGCGCACCAGTCCCGAGCAGTACCAGCACGGGGCCAGGGTGGTCACCATGATCGTGTCGCGGTAGCGACGCTGGCGCCCGGCCTTGCGGAAGGCGTCGGTCTCGCCGTGCACGGAGGGATCGCCTTCCTGCACCCGGCGGTTGTGGCCGCAGCCGAGCAGGCGACCGTCGTTGTGGTACAGCGCCGCGCCGATCGGCACGCCGCCCTCGGCCAGGCCCTGGCGGGCTTCGGCGATGGCGGTCTGCAGCAGGGCCTGGTAATCAGGTGTGGTGATCATGCGGGGCTCCGGAAGGTCATGGGCTGCCATGATAAGGCGCCGTTCCCCCGCAGCGGCCCTGGCGGTGCGATAATCGGGGCATGAGCGAATCCCCCTACAAATCCGGTACCACCCATTTCGGGTTCCGCGACGTCGCCGCCAAGGACAAGCAGAAGCTGGTCGGGCAGGTGTTCACCTCGGTCGCGCGCAACTACGACCTGATGAACGACCTGATGAGCCTGGGCGTGCACCGGGCGTGGAAGCGTTACTACGTGGCGACCGCGCAGGTGAAGCCCGGTGACCGCGTGCTTGACCTCGCGGGGGGCACTGGCGACATTGCCGCCCTGCTGAAGGAGCGCGTCGGCGCCGAAGGTTCGGTGGTTCTGGGCGACATCAATGCCGGCATGCTGTCGGTGGGCCGTGATCGCCTCACCAACCGCGGCCTGGTGCTGGGCCTGGACTACGTCCAGTGCAATGCCGAGGCCCTGCCGTTCCCGGACAACAGCTTCGACCTGGTCACCATCGCCTTCGGCCTGCGCAACGTGACCGACAAGGATGCCGGCCTGCGCGAGATGTACCGCGTGCTCAAGGTCGGTGGCCAGGCGCGTGTGCTGGAGTTCTCCGAGGTCACCGCCGACTGGTTCAAGCCGATCTACGACTTCCACTCGTTCAAGATCCTGCCGAAGCTGGGCAAGTTGTTCGCCAATGATTCGGACAGCTACCAGTACCTGGCCGAGAGCATCCGCAAGCATCCGCCGCAGGACGAGCTGAAGGCCATGATGGGCGAGGCCGGTTTCGAGCGCTGCCACTACAAGAACCTGACCGGCGGCATCGTGTCGATCCACTCCGGCTACAAGCTGTAAGCCTTGCCCTTGGTGGGTGCCAACCTTGGTTGGCACTCGGCCGCTGCGGTCATCCGCTCTGGTAGGTGCCGACCTTGGTCGGCACGGGCCTGCCACATGCGTTGATGGATCCGTGCCAACCAAGGTTGGCACCTACCCAGGGCGCCGCCGCAGGATCGGCCTTGGCCGCCTTACCCCGCACCGCGCAACGCCTGCGGGGCCGGAGGGAGGTACCATTGGGGTTTGCTCCCCGTAACGGTCCCGATTCATGCGCAATCCGCTGATGCTCCTTCCGTTGGCCGTGGCCCTGGCCGCCGGCTGCTCCCAGGAGGCGGCCGCGCCCGCCGCCGCCCCGACTGCCGAAAAGGCCCCCGCCGCTCCCGTGAACGCCGAGAACCGCAGCCACGACGAAAGCTCGTACGCCGAGCCGGACAAGGTCGTCATCAAGGACATCGCGCTGGACCTGAAGCTGGACTTCGACCAGAAGCAGATCGGCGGTACCGCGACCTACACCCTGGAATGGAAGCAGAAGGACGCCACGCAGCTGGTGCTCGACACCCGCGAGCTGACCGTGTCCAAGGTCGAAGCCGTTGCCGCTGACGGCGCGCGCAGCCCGCTGAAGTTCGAGCTGGCGGCGGCCGACAAGGTGTTCGGCAGCAAGCTGACCATCGAGGCCCCGCAGCAGCCGGCCAAGGTCGAGGTGACCTACCACACCGCGCCGACCGCCTCGGGCCTGCAGTGGCTGGCGCCGTCGATGACCGAAGGCAAGAAGCTGCCCTTCATGTTCAGCCAGTCGCAGGCCATCCATGCCCGTTCCTGGGTGCCGCTGCAGGACACCCCGAGCGTGCGCTTCACCTACAGCGCGCACGTGGTCTCGCGCCCGGACGTCATGGTGCTGATGAGCGCCGACAACGACCCCAAGGCCGCGCGTGATGGTGACTACACCTTCAAGATGCCGCAGCCGATCCCGTCCTACCTGCTGGCGATCGCCGCCGGCGACCTGGTGTTCGAGCCGATCTCCGGCCGCTCCGGCGTCTGGGCCGAACCGACCATGGTCGGCAAGGCGGCCAAGGAATTCGAGGACACCGAGAAGATGATCGGTGCCGCCGAGAAGCTGTACGGCGAGTACCGCTGGGGCCGTTACGACATGCTGGTGCTGCCGCCGTCGTTCCCGTTCGGCGGCATGGAGAACCCGCGCCTGACCTTCGCCACCCCGACCGTGATCGTCGGCGACAAATCGCTGGTTTCACTGGTCGCCCACGAACTGGCGCACAGCTGGTCGGGCAACCTGGTGACCAACGCCAGCTGGAAGGACATCTGGCTCAACGAGGGCTTCACCACCTACGTCCAGGGCCGCATCACCGAAGCGCTGTACGGCAAGGAGATGGCCGAAATGGAGCGGCAGATCGACCAGACCGATCTGCTGGCGGAAGTGAAGGACATGAGCCCCGCCGACCAGGCGCTGGCGCTGCCGCCGCTGAACGAGCGTGACCCCGATGAAGCCCTGAGCCAGGTGGCCTACGTCAAGGGTTCCTGGTTCCTGGAGTTCCTGGAACAGCGTTTCGGCCGCGAGACCTTCGATCCGTTCCTGCGCGGCTGGTTCGATGACCACGCCTTCCAGAGCGCGAATACCGACCAGTTCGTCGAGTACCTGAAGAAGAACCTGCTGCCGAAGAACCCGTCGGCAGTGACGGAAGCCGAACTGAAGGCATGGCTGGACGAGCCGGGCATCCCGGCGTTCGCGGCCAAGGCGCAGTCGCGCAACTTCAGCAGCGTCGATACCGCGCGCATCGCCTTCACCAGCGCCGGCACCGTGCCCAGCAGCCAGGTCATCGCTGACTGGAGCACCCAGGAGTGGGTGCGCTTCATCGACGGCCTGGGCACGACCCAGCCGCTGGACACGCTGGCCACGCTGGACAAGGCCTTCCACTTCACGGGCACGCCGAATGGCGAGATCGCCATGCGCTGGTATCCGCTGGCCATCCGCAGCGGCTACGAGCCGGCCAATGAGGCCGCGGCGGCATTCATCGAGCGTGTCGGCCGTCGCAAGCTGATCCTGCCGATCTACGCCGAACTGGTGAAGACGCCGAAGGGGCTGGAGCTGGCCAAGCAGGCCTTCGAGAAGGCCAAGCCGGGCTACCATCCGATCACCACTGCCTCGGTCCAGGACATGCTGGCCAAGGCCGAAGCCAAGTAAGAACAAGCGCCGGGCACTGCCCGGCGCTTTTTTTGTAGAGTCGAGCCATGCGCGACTTTGCAAGCATGCGAAAAACACGAAGGACCTCTGCCATGAAACGACTGATCCTGCTCACCGCCTGCACCCTGGCCCTGGCCGCCTGCAGCAATCCCGAAGAAGAGCGCAAGGCGCAGGAAGCCGCCGCGGCCGCCGTTCAGGCGCAGAAGGAAGCCAAGGCCGAGGACGTGGCCAAGCAGTACGACATGGCCGTCGCCGCGCAGGACTGGGAGCGCGCGCGACTGCATGGCGCCGCGCTGCTGGATGAGTACAAGGACACGGCCGCCGCCGAGCGCATCGCCGCAGGCTTCGACGAGGTCAAGGCCAAGGGCGATGCCGCGCGCGACCTGCGCCGCATGCAGGCGCTGTGGCAGTACAACCAGATCCCGGTCGGCAACAAGGGCAACCAGATTTCGGCGCAGATCTACAGCAAGGAACGGGTGGACGTGGATGGCAGCGGCGCAAAGCCGGTGCAGCTGGTGTTCCGCGATCACCCGGAGTGGAAGCGGCACGCCTACCTGGTGCTGCAGGCGGGCGATTTCCGCTGCCCGCAGTGTACGGTGAAGGTGACCGTGGACGACGGCAAGCCGGTGTCGATGGCCGCCTGGCGGCCGCAGACCGATGAGGCGATTGCGCTGTTCATCACCGATCAGAAGGCGCTGTGGAAGCTGGCGCGCAAGGGCAGGTCGATCAGCATCGAGTTCCCGGTCAAGGCCGGCGGCACCCGCACGGCGGTGTTCGAGACCGGGGGCGTGGACGCAAGCCGCATGCCGTCGTGGTGGCAGTGATGCCGGGCGCGGCCACGGCCGCGCAGGCGCTGCCCGCGATCCGCCACTGGGTGTTCGACATGGACGGAACGCTGACCGTCGCCGTGCATGATTTTGCCGCGATCCGCCGCGCATTGGAGATCGCCGCCGAGGAAGACATCCTCGACCATATCGCGGCGCTGCCTGACGCATCGGCGCAGGCCAAGCGTGAGTGGTTGCTGGACCATGAGCGCGCGCTGGCCGAGGACGCGCTGCCCGCGCCGGGCGCGGTGACGCTGCTGCGCGCGCTGGCGGCCGCCGGGTGCCGGCTGGGCATCCTGACCCGTAACGACCATGCGCTGGCGAAGCTGACGCTGGAGGCGATCGGGGTCGGGGCGTTGTTCGACGATGCCGACATCGTCGGCCGTGATGAAGCGGTGCCCAAGCCCTCGCCGGATGGCCTGCAGCAGCACCTGCGGCGCTGGGGCGTTGCCGCCGCGCAGGCGGTGATGGTGGGTGACCACGCCTATGATCTGGACTGCGGCCGTGCCGCCGGCACCCACACCGTGCTGGTCAACCTGCCTGACAACCCGTGGCCGGGCCGCGCGGATTGGCACTTCGCCGATTGCCGCGCCCTGTTGGCAGCGTGGCAGGGCGCATGACCGTGTAGAGCCGAGCCCACGCTCGGCTGCTCTGCGGTCAGATCGCGCTGGCGCGCGCAAGCCGAGCATGGGCTCGGCTCTACAGACAGCAGGCAACGTGTCGGTCGGAAGTTCCGGTGGTGCCGGCCGCTGGCCGGCAGTGTCGACCCAGGTCGACACCCACCGAGCAGATGCGCGGGCAGTTCGGTTTACGCGCCCAGCGCGTAACCGAACTGCTGCTTGAACTGCTCGTTGAACTCATCGAAGGTGAAGCGCTGGTTCTGGGTGCCCGGGTGCTCGACCTTCAGTGCGCCCATCAGGTTGCCCATGCGGCCGATGGTCAGCCAGTCGTAGCCCTTCTGGATGCCGTAGATCAGGCCCGCGCGGAAGGCATCGCCGCAGCCGGTCGGATCGACCACACGGCGCTCGTGCGCCGGCGGGATGTCGTAGCTCTTGTCCGGCGTGTGGATGACCGCGCCCTTCGGGCCACGGGTGGTGATGTAGGCCTGCACGCGGCTGACGATTTCTTTCTCGTCCCAGCCGGTGCGTTCCTGCAGCAGGTTCGACTCGTAGTCGTTGACCACCACGTAGTCGGCCTGCTCGATGAACTGGCGCAGCTCCGGGCCGTTGAACAGCGGCATGGCCTGGCCCGGGTCGAAGATGAACGGGATGCCGTCCTCGTGGAATTCCAGCGCGTTCTGGATCATGCCTTCGCGGCCGTCCGGGCCGACCAGGCCCAGGGTCACGCCCGGCACGCCACGCACGTGGTTCTCGTAGGAGCGCATCATCGCGCCCGGGTGGAAGGCGGTGATCTGGTTGTTGTCGTGGTCGGTGGTGATGAAGGCCTGCGGGGTGAACAGCTCATCGATCACGCGCACGCGCGACAGGTCGATGCCCAGGCCATCGAAGTACTCGCGGTACGGGCCGAAGTCCGAGCCGACCGTGCCCATCGGGATCGGGTGGCCGCCCAGCAGGTGCAGGTTGTAGGCGATGTTGCCGGCGCAGCCGCCGAACTCGCGGCGCATCCGCGGGACCAGGAACGACACGTTCAGGATGTGCACCTTGTCCGGCAGGATGTGATTCTTGAACTGGTCCGGAAACACCATGATGGTGTCGAAGGCAAGAGAACCACAGATCAGAGCGGACATCGATGTAAGCCTATGCGGTGAATTTTGGGGTGGGCCTGCCCGCTTCGACGGGCAAGCAAACGGCGCCCTTGGGCGCCCGACGGCGCAAAGGTTACCCGCTGGTGCCGCTCAGGGCCAGAAGCGGGTGATGCCGGATCAGGCCCAAAGCCTGTGAAGACGCGGGTTCAGCTGGATTTTTCCTTGCTCGGCGGCAGGCGGGTTGCTAGGCTTGTCGGCCTCGATTTCTGCCCATTTTTTCGCCATCCCGCGGCGGGCACGACACCCCTCAGGACTCCTTCCTCAGATGTTCAAGAAACTCCGTGGCATGTTCTCCAATGACCTGTCCATCGACCTGGGCACGGCCAACACCCTCATTTACGTGCGCGGGCAGGGGATCGTGCTGAATGAGCCTTCGGTCGTGGCCGTGCGCCAGGACCGTGCCATCGGTGGCACCCGCTCGGTGGCAGCCGTCGGTGCCGAGGCCAAGCAGATGCTGGGCCGTACCCCGGGCCACATCACCACCATCCGCCCGATGAAGGATGGCGTCATCGCCGACTTCACCTATACCGAGGCGATGCTCAAGCACTTCATCAAGAAGGTGCACAAGTCCCGCGTGCTGCGCCCGAGTCCGCGCGTGCTGGTCTGTGTGCCGGCCGGCTCGACCCAGGTCGAGCGTCGTGCGATCAAGGAATCGGCCGAGGAAGCCGGTGCCCGCGACGTGTACCTGATCGAAGAGCCGATGGCCGCTGCGATCGGCGCCGGCATGCCGGTCACCGAAGCCCGTGGCTCGATGGTCATCGATATCGGCGGTGGCACCACCGAAGTGGCGGTCATCTCCCTCAACGGCATCGTCTATTCGGCCTCCGTCCGCATCGGTGGCGACCGCTTCGATGAGTCGATCACCAACTACGTGCGCCGCAACCACGGCATGCTGATCGGTGAAGCCACGGCCGAGCGCATCAAGGTGGAGCTGGGCTGTGCCTACCCGCAGGCAGAGGTGCAGGAGCTGGAGATTTCCGGCCGCAACCTCGCCGAGGGCGTGCCGAAGATGATCAAGATCAGCTCCAACGAAGTGCTCGAAGCCCTGCACGAACCCCTGTCGGGCATCGTCAGCGCGGTCAAGCTGGCCCTGGAGCAGACGCCGCCGGAACTGTGCGCCGACGTCGCCGAGCGCGGCATCGTGCTGACCGGTGGTGGCGCCCTGCTGCGTGACCTGGATCGCCTGATCTCCGAGGAGACCGGCCTGCACGTGCAGGTGGCCGACGATCCGCTGACCTGCGTGGCCCGCGGCGGCGGTCGTGCGCTGGAGCTGGTCGACATGCACGGCAACGAGTTCTTTGCGCCGGAATAAGCTGTCCCGGCCGTTCCTGCCCGCAGCGCCCCTCCGGGGTGCGGCCCGTCGCGTTGGCGGGCCGGCACCGGCGGGGCGTCCGCGTGTTTCCCCTCCGCCTTCTGCCAGTTGAATCGTTGCCGTGCCGCCCTACGCCGGTCCTCCCGTTGCTTCCCGATCCGGTGATGCCGCCAGCCCGCTGCGGCTGCTGGCCTATCTCGCGCTGGCCATCACCCTGATCGTCCTCGACGACCAGGCCGGCTGGCTGGCGCGCCTGCGTGAACAGGCCAACACCCTGGTGCAGCCGGTCTGGGCCCTGGCAGGCCTGCCGGGCAAGCTGGGCAGCCAGGTCAAGGACAACGCGGCCAGCCACAGCCAGCTGGTCAGCGAGAACCGCGAGCTGCGCAACCAGCTGCTGCTGGCCAACGCCCGCCTGACCCGTCTGCAGACCGCTGCGCTGGACAATGCCCAGCTGCGCGAACTGTTGAACGTGGCCGAGCGCAGCGGACTGGACGTGCAGTTGGCGCCGATCCTCGATATCGACCTGGATCCGGTGAAACAGCGTCTGGTACTCGATGCAGGCAGCCGCGAGGGAGTGCATGTCGGCCAGGCGGTGATCGACGCCGGTGGGCTGATGGGCCAGGTGATCAGCGTTACCGGCGGCACCTCCACCGTGCTGCTGCTGACCGACCCCGACCATGCCGTGCCGGTGACCGTGGCCCGCAACGGTGTCCGCCTGATCGTCTACGGTCGCGGCGATACGCTGGAACTGCGCGACATCCCGCTCAGTGCCGGGGTGGAAGTGGGCGATGAGATCGTCACCTCCGGTCTCGGTGGCCGTTTCCCGGCCGGTTTCCCGGTCGGCACCATCACCGCGCTGCGCCCGGATGACACCCATGCCTTCCTGGTCGGTGAGCTGAAGCCGGCCGCACAGCTCGACCGCGGCCGCGATGTGCTGCTGCTGCGCCCGGGCGCAGCGATCCGCATCCCGCCGGAAGTACGCCTGCAGCTGGAGGACACCGCGCCGGGCGGGCCAGCCAATGCGGCTACCGTGCCGGTCCCGTCAATTCCGGCAGCAGCACCGTCAGCAGCACCGGCAGACACCCGCGCAGGGCAGCCGTCGGCGCCGGCCGTCACTCCGGCGTCTTCGACCGCCCCGGATCCGCAGCCGGCAGCCGGACCGGCCGCCGCCGCAGAGGTCCAGCGATGAGCCGCCTGCGCGACAATCCCTGGGTGCTGCCGGCCAGTCTGGTGGTGGCCCTGCTGCTGGGCCTGCTGCCGTTGCCGGCCCTGCTGCAGCCGCTGCGCCCGTACTGGCTGGCGCTGGTGCTGGCGTACTGGGTGATCGAAACGCCCGAGCGCGTTGGTCTCGGCATCGCATTCGCCAGTGGCGTTGTCGCCGACCTGCTGTATGGCGGGGTGCTGGGTGAACAAGCGCTGCGCCTGGTGATGCTGGCCTTCATCCTGCAGCGCTTCCGCGCCCGCATCCGCTTCTTCCCGATGTCCCAGCAGATGCTCGCCATTGGTGGCCTGCTGTTCAACGACCGCATCGTCAGCGCGCTGGTGCACATCGTGGTGGATGAGCCGACGCTGCCGTGGTCGTACTGGTGGGCGCCGCTGCTGGGCATGGGCCTGTGGCCGCTGGTATTCGTGCTGCTGGACGCGGTGCGTTTCGGCAAACGCGGGCGTTGAGCCATGATTCCGCGCCGCCAGGTCAAGAACCCGCACGCCGAAGCCGAGCAGTTCCGCCGTCGTGCGGCGCTGGGTTTCCTGGGGGTGCTGGTCTGCCTGCTCGGGCTGGGCGGCTGGTACTTCAAGCTGCAGGTGCTGGACCACGACATCTACGCCACCCGTTCGGAAGCCAACCGCATCAAGCCGCGGCCGGTGGTGCCGGGGCGCGGCATGATCTACGACCGCAACGGCCGCCTGCTGGCCGAGAACGTGCCGGCTTTCCGCCTGGACGTGACCCCGGACAAGGTCAAGGACATGGATGCCACGCTGGAAGGACTGGCAAAGATCATCGAGATCAGTCCGGAAGAGCTGGAGGCGTTCAACAAGTCGCGCAAGGCGCGCCGGAAGTTCCTGCCGGTCACGCTCAAGCTGCGCATGACCGACGATGAGATGGCACGCTTCGCCGTCGATCGCTGGCGCTTCCCGGGTGTCGAGCTGGAGCCCTACCTGACCCGTCGTTATCCGTACGGCGATCTGTTCGCGCATATCATCGGCTACGTCGGTCGTGTCGATGACAAGGATCTGGAGATCCTTGGCGAGGGCAATGCCGCGTTGACCCACATCGGCAAGTCGGGCCTGGAGCGTTATTACGAGCAGCAGCTGCGCGGCAAGGTCGGTTACGAGCAGGTGGAGACCAACGTGCAGGGCCGTGCGATCCGCACCATCGGCCGCGTTGCCGCGCAGTCCGGTGTCGACCTGCGCCTGTCGATCGACGCCGACCTGCAGCGGGCGATGGTTGCCGCCTTCGGCGACCAGGAAGGCTCGGCGGTCGCGATGGACCCGCGCACGGGCGAGGTCCTGGCGATGGTCAGCCTGCCGTCGTACGACCCGAACCTGTTCGTCAACGGCATCTCCCACGCCGATTTCAAAGCGTTGAACGACAATCCGTCGCGCCCGCAGTTCAACCGCCTCGTACTGGGCGGCGTGGCGCCCGGCTCGACGCTCAAGCCGCTGATCGCACTGGCCGGTCTGGACGCCGGTGTGCGCCGCCCGGAAGACAAGATCCTGTCCACCGGCATGTTCTACCTGCCCGGCACCAGCCGCGGCTGGGGCGATGCCAACCGTGGCGGCCATGGCTGGACCGACCTGCGCAAGTCGATCTCAAATTCGGTCAATACCTATTACTACCGGCTGGCGCTGGACCTGGGCATCGAGCGTTTCGACCATTACATGGACTATTACGGTTTCGGCCAGCCGACCGGCATCGACCTGACCGGCGAGATCGGCGGCATCCTGCCGTCACCGGCGTACAAGCGGAAGACCCGCAAGGAAGCGTGGTACCCCGGCGATACGGTCAACATCAGCATCGGCCAGGGCGACTGGAAGGTCACCCCGCTGCAGCTGGCGCGGGGCGTCAGCGGTCTGGCCAGCGGGCAGCTGCGCACGCCGCACCTGGTCATCCAGCAGCGCGAAGGGTTCGACGCAGAGTGGACCGGGGTGCCGGCACGCGACAGCAAGCCGGTCAGCCCCAATCCGAACAACGTGCAGGCCGTGCGCGAAGGCATGATGGCGACCATGCAGCCCGGCGGCAGCGGCTGGCGGGTGGCGGTCGGGGCGCCGTACGTGATGGCCGGCAAGACCGGCACCGCGCAGGTGGTCAGCCGCCGTGGCACGGCAGCGGTGAATCCCAAGAGCCTGCCGATGCACCTGCGCCACCGTGCGCTGTTCGTTGGCTTCGCGCCGGCTGATCAGCCGGTGATCGCATTGGCGATCGCGGTGGAAGGCGGCGGTTACGGC
This sequence comes from Stenotrophomonas sp. STEN009, assembly GCF_056760395.1. Lineage (NCBI taxonomy): Bacteria > Pseudomonadati > Pseudomonadota > Gammaproteobacteria > Lysobacterales > Lysobacteraceae > Stenotrophomonas > Stenotrophomonas sp. STEN009. Next base: position 20,630 of record NZ_JBRRES010000040.1, read on the forward strand.
GGCTCGGCAGCTGCGCCGATCGCACGCAAGGTGTTCGATGCCTGGCTGCTGGGCAAGATGCCCGATGGCATCCAGCCGCTGGACAGCGAACGCGGCACCACCGCCATCGGTGCGACCGCTTTCGACAACGAGGACGTGGGCGCCCGCCAGGCGGGGGATGCTGCCGCCGCACAGGTCGGTGAGCATCCGGTGCTGATCGGCGCTGCGGTCCCGCAGCCCCAGCCGCAGCCGGGAACACCCGCTGCGCCGGCACCGGCACTGCCTGCCGCGCCGCGTCCACCGGCGGCCACGGAGGCGACGCGATGAAGGCCTTCCTGCGATGGGCCGGGGACATGCTGCGGCGCTTCTTCAGCACGCTGGACTGGGTGCTGTGCCTTGCCCTGGGCGCGCTGATGATGATCGGCCTGGCCACGCTGAAGAGTGCAGGCGGCGACAGCCTGGTAATGGCGCAGGGCGCCCGCTTCGCCGTGGGCATGGTCGCGCTGTGGGCCATCTCGCGGGTACCGATCCTGCGCATCCGTTCGGCGACGCCGATGATCTACGCGATCTCGATGATCCCGTTGCTGGCGGTGTTCGTGCTCGGTACCGGCAAATACGGCCGGCAGTGGCTGGACCTGAAGTTCTTCTACCTGCAGCCGGCTGAACTGCTGAAGGTGAGCCTGCCGATGATGGTGGCCTGGTACCTGCACCGGGTGCCCTTGCCACCACGCATCAATACGGTGCTGGTGTCGCTGGTCATCATCGGCGTGCCGACCGGTCTGGTGATGCTGCAGCCGGACTTCGGCACGGGCGTGCTGATCGCCGCCAGCGGCGTGTTCGTGCTGCTGCTGGCCGGGTTGCCATGGTGGTGGGTGGGGCTGGGCGTGGGCGGCGTGGCCGCGGTTGCGCCGCTGGCCTGGTTCTGGCTGCTGCGGCCCTACCAGAAGGACCGCATCATGATGTTCCTCGACCCGGAAATGGATGCGCTGGGCGCGGGCTGGAACATCATCCAGTCGAAGATCGCGATCGGTTCCGGCGGGTTCGACGGCAAGGGCTGGGGCGAAGGCTCGCAGTCGCACCTGAACTTCATTCCCGAGCAGACCACCGACTTTGCATTCTCGGTGTTGAGCGAGGAATTCGGCTGGATCGGCGTGGCCGTCGTGCTGGCGCTGTACCTGGTGGTGATCGGGCGCTGCCTGTGGATTGCCAGCCAGTCGCGCGACTCCTATTCGCGGCTGCTGGCCGGTGCCACCGGCCTGGCGTTCTTCGTCTACGTGCTGGTCAATGGCGGAATGATCTCGGGTCTGTTGCCGGTGGTGGGCGTGCCGATGCCGTTGATCAGCTATGGCGGTACGTCGGCCGTCTCGCTGCTGGCCGGTTTCGGGCTGGTGATGGCGGTGCGCAGCCACAATCCCGTGCACGGCGGCTACGGCTAGCACCTCCGGGAGCGCGCGGCCGACGCGGGTTGCTGCACCTCTGCGGTTTCGGGCAAGGCCGGGGCCGTCCAACGCTTGCGCAACGCCCTTCATGGAAGCGTTCCCATGACGACGCGCAACAGCAGGTCCGCTGACCAAAGCCCTAAAAAAACGTTATCTAGTTCACACTTTTACGCTGCGTTGATTTTGATCAATGGACTTGTCGCAATCGGCCTGCACAATGGCGGCCCGTTCGGCACGGCGCGCCGTCTATCGTTGCAGCGCGAGGGGGCGTCGGGCGGGAAGCAGTACTGATCCAACGGATACAGGGCGCGCGGGGTACTGCCACTGGGGAGCGGCAGCCGCGCGCGTATCGACCGGATCCGGTCGCCGGTTGCGTCTGCGGGGATGGGGACGCAACCGGCAACCTCTCAACTGAATACGATGGATCGCTCACATCGTTTTCACAATTTCGACTGCTTGCAAGCAAATCGTTGTGATTCATGGTGTTAGGGGTTTTAATTCATCCATGACCTGCTAACCTGCGACGATGATTCGACGCACTCTGGCCTGCATGCTTACCCTCGGCCTGGTCGCCTGCGCGACCCAGCCGACATCTCCACCGTCTTCACCGCAGGCCAGCAGTACGCCGCGCCATCCGGCCACCAAGCCCAAGGGACCGGCCGAGGCCGCGCCGGAAGCCACCGCCGCCACCGCGCCGCCGGTCGATCTCACGCCGGTTCCGTTCGAGACTGCGCGCGCCACCTTCATCGCCGATACCGCCAAGCGTTACGGACTCCAGCCCGACGAGATCCGTCGCGTGCTCGACCAGGCGCAGGTGCGCCAGCCGATCATCGCCGCGATGTCGCGCCCTGCCGAACGGGTCAAACTCTGGAACGAATACCGGCCGATGTTCATCAGCAAGGCGCGCATCGAGGGGGGCCGTGCCTTCCTCGCCGAACACCGCGCCGAGCTGGATCGCGTGCAGCAGCGCACCGGTGTTCCGGCCGAGGTGATCGTGGCGATCATCGGCGTGGAGACCAGCTATGGCAGGAATGCCGGCAACCACCGCGTGCTCGATGCGCTGTACACGCTGGCCTTCTACTACCCGCGCAGCGGCGATCCGGAGAAGCTGGAACGCGAGGTGCGCCGCGAGCTGTTCTTCCGTGATGAACTGGCCAAGCTGTTTGAACTGGGCCGCGAGGAGAAACTCGACATCACCACGCTCAAGGGCAGCTATGCCGGTGCGATGGGCATGGGCCAGTTCATGCCGTCCAGCTACCTGGACTATGCCGTGGATGGCAACGGCGACGGTCGCCGTGACCTGTTCAACAGCTACGACGACGTGTTTTCCTCCATTGCCAACTACTTCGTGAAGAAGGGAGGCTGGGTCCGGGGCGGGCAGGTGGCCGTGCCGGCGACACTCGCTCCGGGGCGCGAGGAATTCAATCCGACCGAGTGGGCACCGACCTGGTCGCTGGCCGATCTGGCCCAGCGTGGCTATCAGCCTGCCGCACCGGTACAGCCGGGTGCGACGGCCACTCCGGTTACGCTCGAGGGCAGCACCGGCAAGCAGTACTGGCTGGGCTTCCAGAACTACTACGCGATCACCCGCTACAACCTCTCGAAGATGTATGCGATGGCCGTGTTCCAGTTGTCGCAGGCCATCGCCGGACAGGAGCTGCCCCCGGCATGAACATCAGATGGCTGGTCCCTGGATTGATCGTCCTCGCGCTGGCCGCCTGCAGCAGCGCGCCGAAGAAGCCGGCCACCGCCGGCCATGGTGGAACGCCTTCCGGTACGGTGGTGCAGGGCAGGGGCACGCGCCCGGCGCATTGTCCGGAGGGATCGCCCTATGCGGCGGCCAAGGAAGACCCGAACACGCGGGGCAACTACACCGCCGGCGGCCTGTACCGGCCGGGCGTGAAAGACAGCACGCCGACCTACATTCCGAACGTGGCCTGCATTCCCGAGCCGGAAGTGACGGCTGAAACACGTTCGGCCATCGGCAACAAGTCGCCGTACGTGGTGCTGGGCAAGTCGTACAAGGTGCTCGACGATACCCGCGATTATGTCGAGCGCGGTACGGCGTCGTACTACGGCGCCAAGTTCCATGGCCGCCTGACCTCGAACCGCGAGGTCTACGACATGTACCAGTTCACCGCTGCGCACAAGACGCTGCCGCTGCCCAGCTTCGCCCGCGTGACCAACCTGGACAACGGCGAGTCGGTGATCGTGCGGGTCAATGACCGGGGCCCGTTCCACGATGGCCGCGTGGTCGATCTGAGCTATGCCGCTGCGGTACGCCTGGGCATCACCCAGCGCGGAACCGGCAATGTGGAGGTGCGCGCGCTGCAGCCGGGTGAGGACAATCTGCTGGCGCAGAAGCCGTCGCGCCGCGAGCGCCGGGCGGCCGAAGCCGCCGCCGCTGCCGGTGCGGCGACGACGATGGCGAGCACTGTCGCCACGCGCCCGACGGCCGACAGCGACATCGACCGCCTGGTCAAACGCCTGCCTGCCGATGCGGTGCCGACGCGGGGCCAGCCGGCCACCACGCAGGCGGTGGTCAGCACGCCGCCGGACGTGGCGGTCAGCAGCCTGCCGCCGAGTGCAGTGGGCGTCCGCACTGCGGCACCTGCCGCTGCGCCGGCGAGGGTCGCCGCCACGGCGCCGCGCGCTTCCGCGGCACCGGCCAGCAGCCCCACGCTGTCGCAGCAGGTGGTGGGTGCGGTGATGGTGCAGGTGGCCAGCTTCTCCAACCGTGACAATGCCAATCGTGCGATGGGCCAGCTCAATGCGGCCGGCATCGTCGGCGCGACCATCAGCGACATCGCCGCCGGTGGCCGCACGCTCTTCCGTCTGCGCGTACCCGCCAGCGACCATGCCAGTGCCGCGGAACTTGTCGGCCGCATCGCCGGTCTGGGCCTTGGATCGCCGCAGATCGTCAAGGATTGATCCCGCCCGGGTCGGTGCTGCCGGCCCGGGCCCCCCCGGCCTACAATGGCCATTCTGTTCCCCCTCCATTCCCGGCCGTCCCTGGAGCCCGCTGTCCAATGAATTTCCGTTCCGCCGCCACCGCCCTGGCCGCCACCCTGGTGGTGGGCCTGGCTTCTGCCCAGACGCCGCTGCCGACCCCGGCCGCACCTGCACCTGCCGCCGCTGCGGCTCCGGCCACCGTGGCCACGCCACCGGCCCCGGTGCCGAGTGTGTCCAAGGCCTGGATCCTGATGGACTACGCCACCGGCCAGGTGCTGGCGGGCGAGAACATCCACGAGCAGCTGGCGCCGGCCAGCATCACCAAGGTGATGACCTCCTACGTGATCGCCGCTGAGGTCAAGAACGGCAAGGTCCGTGCGGATGACCAGGTGATGATGAGCGAGCGCGCCTGGCGCGAAGGCGGTGCGGGTACCGACGGCAGCTACAGCGGCTTCCCGGTGAACCAGACCGCGCGCCTGGAAGACATGGAAAAGGGCATGGCCATCCAGTCCGGCAACGATGCCGCGATCGCCCTGGCCGAGCACGTGGCGGGCAGCGAGGAAGCCTTCGCCTCGCTGATGAACAGCTACGCCGCCAAGATCGGCATGAAGAACTCGCACTTCGTCAACGCCCACGGCCTGACCGCCGCGGGCCACCACAGCACCGCCTATGACCTGGCGTTGCTGGGACGGGCGATGGTGCGTGATTACCCGGAAACCTACGCGTACAACAAGATCAAGGAATTCCAGGTCGGCAACATCAAGCAGCCCAACCGCAACCTGCTGTTGTGGCGCGACGGCAGTGTCGATGGCATCAAGACCGGGCACACCTCCGAGGCGGGCTACTGCCTGATGAGTTCGGCGCAGCGCGGCGACCAGCGCCTGATCGCGGTGGTGCTGGGCGGCGCCTCCGAGAAGCAGCGCGCCGATGACAGCCTGGCGCTGTTGAACTGGGGCTTCCGCTTCTTCGAAACGCACCGCCTGTATGAGCCGGGCAAGGCCGTCGCCGAGCACAAGGTGTGGAAGGGCACCAGTGACAAGGTGCAGCTGGGCGTGGCGCAGCCGATGCTGGTCAGCGTGCCGCGTGGCCGCTACAACGATCTGAAGCCGAGCATCGATGTACCCAAGACCCTTGAAGCGCCGTTCACGGCCGGCCAGCAGATCGGCACGGTGAAGGTGAGCCTGGATGGCAAGGTGGTGGCCGAAGCGCCGCTGGTGGCGGTGGCTGCCGTCGAGCAGGCCGGCTTCTTCAAGCGCCTGTGGGACAGCTTCTGGATGTGGTGGGAATCGGAATGATCCGCGGCGCCATGCGATGACGTGAAAAGGAAAAGGCCGGCGCATGCCGGCCTTTTCCGTTGCAACCGGCGTGCGGACCGGGCGTCCGCACTGTTCTAGAGCGAGCGGCTGATGGTGAAGCTGCCGAACACCGGCGCCTCGCGCTGGCCATTGAACTCGCGGGTGCTGTGGTAGCGCGCCGCTGCGAACTTCCAGCGCCCGCGCATCACCGCGATTCCGTAGCCGCCGTAGGCCACGATGTGGCGCTTGTCGACGCTGTGGCTGTTGCGGAAGGTGTTGCCATCCAGGGTGATGTCGCGGATCACCCAGGCAGCATCGCTGGTGGCGAACAGGTGCCATGACCAGCCGCTCGGCCTGCCACTGCGGGTCGGCGCGGTGTTCTCGCCGGCAGGACGCAGCGGCGTGCTGCCGAAGTCATCCGGCAGCTTCCAGCCAAAGCGCACTTCGCCACCGATGTTGGCCTTGGTCGCCAGGTTGCCGACCGAGCCGCCGTAGTGGCTGATCGCGTCCCAGCCCCAGCCGCCCGCGTTGACGCTGGCATCGCCCGGCCAACGACGCATCCGCTCATGGGTCAGCATCACCAGCGGCTCGTTGTGCAGCTGGTTGTCCCAGCCTTGGAACTTCTCGTCGCCCAGCACCTCATGCACAGCGTTCTGCACCTGCTTGCCCTGGGCCCACGGACCGACAACGCCCAGCGTCAGCTGGGTGGTCTGCAGCCGATCACCACTGCGCGCGTTGTAGCCGAAGCTGGCGATCAGCACGCCCGCGTAGGGGCGGTCATCCTTGATCAGGTCCTTCCGGGTGAAGTCGGTCGGGGTGAAGATGCCCTGGGCGATGCTGAAGATCATGTTCTGCTGTTCGAACCGGCCCGGGTGCAGGCGCTCCAGATAGCCGTTGACCCAGCGCGCCAGGCGCGGCAGGCAGGGATCGTCGGTGTAATCGACGAGGTTCGGTGATACGAAGGTCAGTTCGGCGCCGTTGGTATACCCCTGGTCCTGGTGGCGGCCGCCGAACAGGTCGTTGTCAACGCGGAAATTGATCTGCGGCGGGTGCTCACGCATGGCATCGGGGCCGCATTGTTCGGCGGCCTGCGCGGCAAGGGGGAGGGCGGCGGCCAGGAGGCCGGACAGCCCGAGGGCTGCGACGCTACGCATGGATGGAATGCTCATGGGGAAAGGGGTGGTCGTCTGTCGTTATATGCAACGACACGGTACCCCGGCCCGCGTGACGGTACGAGCGCGTCCCGGTCACTTGTCTGTTCCGAAAACGACATTGTCTCGTGACGACAACCGGCGCCGGGGGCGTGCCGCGCCCCCGCGCAGCAGGAAGCTGAATGGAAATTCAGGTGCAACGCAGCGGCCTGCCGGTGTCCGTGTTGACCTGGATGAATACTCTTGGGTTTGTTGCCCTGCGGCCCGATAATGGGTCCATGGAAATCAAGTCCGACAACCCCGACCACGGCTTCCAGTTCCCCGGCCAGTTCGAGCTCAGCGCCATGGGCCCGGCCAACTGCGGCCTGGAGCATGAGCTTCCCCGACTGCTGCAGGCCGAAGGCCTCGACGTCGTGAACGAGCGCATCAGCTGGAAGCATTCGTCCAATGGCAAGTACGTGTCGGTCCGGCTGGTGTTCAAGGCCGAGACCCGCGAACAGTACGACGCCGCCCATCGGGCGCTGCGCGATCACCCGGAAGTGAAGTGGACGCTGTAGCCGACAGCTGCCCGGCCGACGCCGCTCCGGAAAACCGCCCGCCGCGTCCGGCGCTGGTGCGCGACCTTGGCCGCCAGGCCTATGAGCCGGTCTGGCGGGCGATGCAGCGCTTCACCGATCAGCGCGCTGACGAGACGACCGACGAGCTGTGGGTGGTGGAGCACGATCCGGTGTTCACCCTCGGCCAGGCCGGCAAGGACGAGCATGTGCTGGCGCCGGGGGCGATCCCGGTGCTGCACGTGGACCGCGGCGGCCAGGTCACCTACCACGGGCCGGGGCAGATCGTGATCTACCCGCTGCTGCGCCTGCCGCGCCTGGGCATCGGCGTGCGCGACTACGTGTGCCGCATCGAGCAGGCCATCATCGATACGTTGGCCGAATGGAACATCGGTGCCGAACGCCGCGAAGGTGCCCCGGGCGTCTACGTTGGCAATGCCAAGATTGCCGCGCTGGGCATCCGCGTGCGCCGTGGCTGCACCTTCCATGGCCTGGCCTTCAACGTGGCCATGGACCTGGAACCCTTCCACCGCATCAACCCCTGTGGTTATCAGGGGCTGCAGGTGACCTCGGTGGTAGACTTGGGCGGGCCGTCCGGGATGGATGCCGTCAAGACGGTGCTGCTGGAACAGCTGGCCCGCCAGTTCGGCCTGCGGCTGCAGCACGTGCCCGAACTGCCTGATCTCTCTGCGGCCGCATGACCGCTCCCCGGAACTGCCATGACTGAAACCACTGCCCGCACCATTCCCCTGCAGATCGTGCAGGGCGACATTCCGACCGCCGCACCGTTGCAGGCCGGCGTCAAGCAGCTGGGCGGGGACAAGATCAACCGTTCGCCGGTTCAGTTCGCCGATGCACCGGTGCTGCGCAAGCCCTCCTGGATCCGCGTGCGCATTCCCTCGGGCAATGCGGTCCAGAACCTGAAGGCCAAGCTGCGCGAGAACCGCCTGGTGACGGTCTGCGAGGAAGCCAGCTGCCCGAACATCCATGAGTGCTTCGGCCACGGTACGGCGACCTTCATGATCCTGGGCGAGGTCTGCACCCGCCGCTGCTCGTTCTGCGACGTCGCCCACGGCCGGCCCAAGCCGCCGGATGCCAACGAACCGGCCAGCCTCGGCCAGACGGTGGCCGACATGGGCCTGAAGTATGTGGTGGTGACCAGTGTCGACCGCGATGACCTGCGCGACGGCGGTGCCCAGCACTTCGTCGACTGCATCACCGCCATCCGTGAGAAGTCGCCGGGTACCCGCATCGAAGTGCTGACCCCGGACTTCCGCGGCAAGGGCCGCATGGAGCGCGCGCTGGACATCCTCGCGCAGAACCCGCCGGACGTGTTCAACCACAACATCGAGACCGTGCCGGACCTGTACCGCAACGTGCGCCCGGGCGCGGACTACCAGTGGTCGCTGACGCTGCTGAAGAACTTCAAGGCCCAGCACCCGCAGGTGCCGACCAAGAGCGGCATCATGCTGGGTCTGGGCGAGGACTTCGAGCAGATCAAGGCGACGATGCGTGACCTGCGTGCCCACGACGTGGACATGATCACCATCGGCCAGTACCTGCAGCCGACCGCGCACCACCACCCGGTGCTGAAGTACTGGACGCCCGAGGATTACAAGGCGCTGGAAGACTACGGCTATGAGCTGGGCTTCAGCCACGTCGCCTCCGGCCCCATGGTGCGCTCTTCGTACCACGCCGACGTGCAGGCCAAGGGCGCCGGAGTTTCCTGACCGGTAGCGGGGGGGGGGGGGGGGGGGGGGGGGGGGGGGGGGGCGGCGGGCGGGCGCCGCGGGCGGGGGCGGGGCGGGGGGGGGGCTTTGCGCCGGGGCGGGGGGCGGGTGGGGGGGGGGTTGTCCCCGCGGCGGGCCGGCGCGGCCGCCCCCCCCCCGGATACCGTTGGGGGTGCCTACCCCGGTGGGGGCGCGGACCGTTGGTCCGCACGCCTTCGCCTGCATTCACAATTTGCTACACCGGCCCCGCTAGGCTGGTTTTCCACCGGATGCGGACGGGTGACAAACCCGGCAACTTTCGGCACTGTCGTGATGTCTGAACACCACGCAGTCTCCCCCTTGGCAAGGCGCCTTCGAGCACGTTCATGAAATTCAAAGCCCCCGCATTCCTGATGGCCCTGGCGCTGGTAGCGCCGCTGGCGCTGTCGGCCAAGGCCGATTCGCCGGCGCTGCCGGCTGCGGCGACCGCCGATCAGGTGACCACCTCCAAGCTGGTGTACGGCCTGTTGTCCGACAGCCGGTACGCCTACCGTCCGCGTGCGCTCGATGAAGCCACCTCCAAGGATGTGTTCAAGCGTTACCTGGAGACCTTGGACGGCGGCAAGCAGTACTTCACCCAGGCCGATGTGGCGCGCTTCGCACCCTTCGAGGCGAACATCGCCAATGCCATCCGTGGCGGGGAACTTGAGCCGGCCTTTCAGGTCTTCGCGGTGTACAAGCAGCGCGTAGGCGAGCGCGTGGGCTACGCACGCAAGCTGCTCAGGCAGGAGCCGGACTTCACCACCGACGAGCGCTTTGAGTACGACCGCAAGAAGGTGCCGTGGGCGGCCAGCAATGCCGAGCTGGATGAACTGTGGCGCAAGTCGGTCAAGAATGACTGGCTGCGCCTGAAGCTGGCCGGCAAGAAGCCGGACGACATCCGCAAGACGCTCGACAAGCGCTACGCGACGCTGGAGAAGTCGGTCAACGAGCTGAAGGGCGAGGATGTCTTCCAGTTCTTCCTCAACGCCTACACCAGTGCGGTCGATCCGCACACCGACTACTTCACTCCGCGTACCGCCGAGAACTTCAACCAGGCGATGTCGCTGTCGCTGGAAGGCATCGGTGCGCAGCTGCAGCGCCAGGACGACATGGTGGTGATCCGCGAGATCATCGCCGGTGGACCGGCCTCCGTGGATGGCACCCTGAAGCCGGGTGACCGCATCGTCGGCGTCGGCCAGGGCAAGTCCGGCGTGGTCGAGGATGTGATCGGCTGGCGCATCGACGATGTCGTGGCCAAGATCCGCGGTGCCAAGGATACCCAGGTCAAGCTGGAGTTCATCCCGGCCGAGGAGGGCGCCGATGGCAAGCATCACACCCTGGTCCTGACCCGGCAGAAGGTGCGCCTGGCCGAGCAGGCCGCCAAGGGTGAAACCATGACCATTCCGGCCGCCAATGGCGAGCCGGCGCGGAAGATCGGCGTGATCAAGCTGCCGACCTTCTACCAGGACTTCGAGGGCCGCCGCCGCAATGCCGCCGATTATGCGTCGGCCACCCGCGATGTGGCCAAGCTGCTGGCGGGCTTCAAGAACGACAAGCTCGACGGCGTCGTGCTGGACCTGCGCAACAACGGTGGTGGCTCGCTGGACGAGGCGATCGAACTGACCGGGCTGTTCATCGAACAGGGCCCCGTGGTGCAGGTGCGTGAATCGGGCGGCCGCATTACCGTCAACAGCGACCGCAATCAGGGCGTGGCGTGGGACGGCCCGCTGGCCGTGCTGGTCAACCGTGGTTCGGCCTCGGCGTCGGAAATCTTCGCCGGTGCCATCCAGGACTACGGCCGCGGCCTGGTGATCGGCGAGACCACCTTCGGCAAGGGCACCGTGCAGAACATCGTCGACCTTGATCGCTGGCCGAGCGGCGAAACGCAGCGCTTCGGCCAGGTCAAGCTGACCATCGCCCAGTTCTTCCGCATCAGCGGCAGCAGCACTCAGCACAAGGGCGTGGTGCCGGACCTGGCGTTCCCCGCCAGCGTCGATGCCACCGAGTTCGGCGAAAGCACCTACGACAATGCCCTGCCGTGGACCCGCATCGCCGCGGTGCCGCATACGCAGTACGGCAACTTCGCGCCGCTGCTGCCGAAGCTGGAAACCCGCCACGAGGCACGCATCGCCACCGACAAGGAATTCGTGTGGTGGAACGAGGATGTCGAGCAGTTCCGTGCCGAAGCGGCGAAGAAGTATGTCTCGCTCAATGAAGCGACGCGTCGTGCCGAGCGGGAACGCCAGGACACCCAGCGCAAGGAGCGCCAGATCATGCGCAAGGAGCTGGGCCTGGCCCTGGATCCGCTGGCCGATGACAGCAGCGATGACGGCCTGACCGGCAACGAGCGCGATATCGTCAAGGATGCCGCCCGTGAGAAGGCCGCCGAGAAGCGACCGGACCCGCTGCTGCGTGAATCCGCTGCGATCCTGGCCGATGCGGTGAATCTGCTGGCCAATGATCGCCCGCTGTCGGCGCAGGTGCTGCCGCAGTCCACCGGGGCCGGTCGCTGGGCCGACTGAGCCACGCGTGACGTGAAGTACCCCACGGGGGGGGCGATGGCGGGCCCGGGGGGGGGGGGGGGGCGGGGCGGGGGGGTGCCCGGGCGGGGGGGGGGGGGGGCGGGGGGGGACCGGGGGGGGGGGGGTAACCGGGCGCGCATGCGTAAATCATATACCTGGTATCATGGGTCATGGGCGGGGGGGCCCCCCCGCGAACGGGCCACGTCCCGATTGTGTCAGAT